>CAOJUX010000011.1 GCA_948444795.1 uncultured Erysipelotrichaceae bacterium
CTTTATATTCACCATTTTTTAAATAATGAATATTATAATCATATACATATGCAGTAAATGTACCATCATCATTCAAAAAATGTTTCTCTCTTTCTTTTCTTAAATTAATTAATTCTTTCATTTTATTTCCTTTCTAATTTGTTCTTTTCCACATATAGCAAGTAATATAAGGTGGTAAATTATTATGTGCTTGATCTCCTCCTGTATTTCTACTGTTTTGGTTAAATGAAGGGTTTCCAGTACCAGTTATACAAGGTGTCCAAGCACCACTACCACTAACACTAGCAACTGTATTTTCAATATCATGTAAATGAGAATGACTAGGCATTTCATTCACAGTTAATTTATGAGTTTTTTCTCCCCCTATTTTATTTGGAGTATTAAATTCAGTTTGATCTTCATCTAAGCCAAATAAACAACGACCTTTTATTCTTTCCCAACTCCCACCAAAATAATTAGTAGGATTTGTTCCATTTGTACTTATATAAATAGATCCTACTGGATATAACATATTAATAATAGGCTGAATAGCATTAATTGATTGAACATTTATATTGCCTAAATTATCAATTGAAAAATTATTATTTTTTGATGTAATACATTCAACTGTTAGTTTATTTATATCCAAATTTACCTTTCCATTTTCTTTTGTAAAATTATCTTTAAAATACAATTCATTTAAATTCATTTCTTTCTCCTCCTTTTAATTGTATTTTTATTTCAAAAAATAAAAAACGCTATCAGCGTTTTAATTTAAATCTTGAAATGCAAACCAAGTTTTAACAATACAACTCTTTTTTATATTTTGAAGAGTATTACGGCAAATATTTAGTTTTTCACTAATTATTTCTTCACTAATTCCTGAGAAAAAAGTATCTACTAGATATATAGATTCTTGTTCTGTTAATTTAGGTGACAAATTCACAAGACATTCGTAAAAATCATAAGCCCAAATTTGTTCATCTACATTTTTGGCAACAGCTAATGAAGTTTTATCATTATTACCAGAATGTACTTTAGTTACATTAAAAGAACTTGAAGTAATATTATAATTGAAAGGAAATTTATAAAGATATTTAACATCTTTGTAACGATTAAAATATTTTTCTACTTTTTTACGTGTATCTTTTATATCATATTTATCATAAATATCTTTTCGAAGTAATTGCGCATATTTATCATATTTTTTAGATTCAGAAAGTATGATATTGGGTAATTCTAAAATCATATCAAAAGTTAAAATATTCATATAAATCATCCTTTTTTAATATTACCAAAATTTGCCATTTATTCTAATAAAAAAAATTAGTAATGTCAATATTTCTTGATTAATTAAAAAATGAATCAATCCTTTCTGAGAATTAATTCATTTTACTTAATTATACTTATATTTTTATTAAAGTCTATCCCAAACATTGTATAAATTTTGTATGAATTATTTAAGACGCTTTATAACTTTATTAATATTTAAAATATTTATCATAATTTTTAATTTAATGCCATAAACTTTAGCCATATATTTATTTTTAAATTCTTTATAAAATAAGGTACTAACTATTTCCTTAGTTGTATTAATACTTAAATAAACTTCAAAACTTTTTCTTTTCGTCATGTAGTTAACCAGTATTGCGCATGTATACATTTGTTTTAATAATTTATACTGACTAACGCATATTTTATTCTGTTTAAAATTATCATGATTTGAATAGACTTTTAAATCTTTTAATTTAAATGGATAAATATTTTTCCCTTTTAAATTTATAATTTCTACTTTTTTATTTCTCTTATAATCATTATAAACACTTTTAGCAAGTGCTGTTAAAAGTTCAATACTTAGAGCTTGATCTTTAACATCACTTTTTTTACATTTTCCATTCAAAAAATTTGTTAGAAATATTTCTCTTGCAAGTTCATTATATCCTAAAATATTTTGTTTTTCTTTATCTTTATATAAATTACCTAACGTTACTCTTTCATATGGGGATCCTCCAATGATATCAGTATTACGATAAATATCTATATCAAAATGTTCTAAACCGCCAGTTGCTTCTTCAATATTATTATCAGAAAGACGATTATTAATTTCTTTGGATTGATAGCTGTGAACTTGAATATTTAAAAGCGTTCCTACTTGGATATTTATTCTTTCATGTCTAACACGACCATTTTCTTTATAGAAATTTCTAGTTTCTATCCATCCTCTTCGAGAAAATCCTAAATGTAAAAGATTTAAATTTACATTAGTTATAGTTTGATTATTATAATTTGTAAATTTCATTAAACTATATAAATTCTTTTCACCATATTTGTTAAAATTTGGAATTCTTTTTTGATAAAAATCAGGAATTTTTTGATTTTTAAATATTCTATTATAATCATCACTATTAAATATATTTGCCTCATCATTGGGAGTTAAAATATTAGAATAAACTTCCCCCTTAACAATTCTCTTGGTTTTAGTAAGTTGATTATTAATTTTTAAAAATTCGCTTAACAAATCAATAAAATGATAGCCACTATGAAATAATTTACCGTATCCATATTTATATGGATGATTTTCTTTATCTAAGTCATGAGCCATTTCCCAAGCTCCATCACAGTGATATATATCTATATAAGTAATAGGGATTTTATATTTAGAAACTACATCATTTAATATTTTTTTGATATATTCATATCCTTTATGATATTGTCTTTGACACATAACTTTACATATTGCTTTAGATTTATTTGCTAAAGATAATATATTATAATATTGCTTCCTCGTTTTACTAATACTTTTTTTATTTAACATATTTTTATTTACTGTAATTGGTTTATCTGTAAGTACATGAATATTATTTTTTAAAGCAAATTCTAGATACATGTTATGAGCCTTAGGTTCTGTCGAAATTATAATATGAGTTATTTCTAAAGTCTCACATATTTTTTTTAAATTATCAAATATTTTAATTGGTAAGTGAACATTATCTTTATATTTATCATCTAAAGTAAAAACTGGAGTATTTTTAAAATTATTTTCTTTTAAATAATTTTTTATGTTATCTTTTTTAGAATCTAATTCCACCACTAAACCTAGGTTAATCTTATACTTTTTAAAATAATTCAGATAAATTCTTTTAGCATGCGGTCCCATACCAATTAAAGCTATTTTCATAAAAAAACTCTCCTCAAAAAATTTAACTATATTCTATGTATTTTTTTGAAAAAAGTAAAATATCAATTTTTTATATAGCTATTCATAAATGAATAGCTATATATTTCAATATCTGTCATATTATAAGATTTATGTTTTTTACGTCACAGTAAATATCTGATAAAATATACTTTACTATCTTTTTAAAAGCAATTCTACAAATTCTAAAGCTACTTTATTAGTTTTTTTTGAATATACTATCCCAAATGGATTAATTGGTAATTTTTCTTTTAAATTTAATTTAATTAGATTAGTATCATTAATTTCTTCCTCAATAAAATATCCAATAAAATTACTTTTTAAAACAATATCTATCATTAATTTGGAATCAGGCATTTGCATTTTAGGTTTTAAAATAATATTATTATTTTGCAATACTTCATCTAACATTTGTCTTCTTCTTGAAGCACCAGGAATAATTAAATTATATTTTGATAAATCATGTAACGATTTAATATTTTTCTTGTTTTTTTCATAAAAACTTTTATTACAAGCAAAACAAGTATTAAATTGAGACATAGTTTTAATTTCAAAACCATCTTTCTCAGTAAAATTTATTTGAGGAATATAGTCAATTAAAACGTCAATTCTATGATTTAATAAATAATTATTTAAATTAGAAGCACTATCAGTAATTATTTTAATTTCTATATTTGGATGACTATTATAAAAAGCACATAAATAATTTGCAAGTATATTATCAGCAATATTTCTTGTTGTGCCTATAACTATAGTTTTAATCTCATTATCATAATTTAAATTATCAAAAACTACTTTAAGCTTATTAAATAATTGTTCTCCATCACTAGTAAGTGAAATACCTTTATTTGATCTATTAAGTAATTTTAAATTTAAAATATCTTCTAATTGTCCAACATTTCTACTTAAACTTGGCTGAGAAGTACAATTATTTCTTGCAGCTTTAGAAAAACTTTTATTACAAGCTACTATATAAAAATCATATAAAAGCGGAAGATTATTTCTTAAATTTAACAAGATTAATCACCTCTAAATTCCCGATTATCCTAACATATACTTATACTTATGTCAAATCATAATCTACTGAATTTGTCCTAATAAATTCTTTATATCTTCTTCTGTTAAAGATGTTAAATTATTTGAAGAAGTATTGCCTTCTATTAGATTTTCACTTAATATTTTCTTTTTTTCTTGTAACTCTATAATCTTTTCTTCAATAGTTCCATTAGTTACTAATTTAATTACATTAACTGTATTTGCTTGTCCTATTCTATGAGCCCTATCAGTAGCCTGATCTTCTACTGCAGGATTCCACCAAATATCAAGATGAATTACAACATCCGCTCCAGTTAAATTAAGACCAGTACCACCAGCTTTTAAAGTTATTAAAAAGCAATTAGTATTATCTTTATTAAAAGCTTCGACAAGCATTGCTCTATCTTTAGATTTAACATCACCATTTATAGTATAACTAGATATACCATGATTATTAAACATTTTTTTAACATTTTCCAAAACTCTTTTGAAACTACTAAATATTAATATTTTATGCCCATTAGCAATATTTTCTTTAACAATTCTTAATAATTCCTCAAGTTTTATTGCCTCGCCATTATAATTAGTATAAAGAACATTTGGATCTATACATAACTGACGTAATTTTGTAAGCAATTGTAAAATTTTCATTCTCGATTTTTGAAAACCACCATTTTTTATCAGTTCATCCATCTCTTTTTTGGTATCATTAAGCACTTTAACATATAATTTTTTTTGAACATCAGGCAGATCAATATAAACTTTATTTTCTATTTTTTCTGGAAGAGATTTAATTACATCTTTTTTCTTTCTTCTTAAAATAAAAGGAGATATTTGATAATTCAAAGTTTTAAGTATTTTAATTCCATCCTCATCAACATCTTTAATATTATATTTTTCTCTAAATTTTAAAACATTATGCAAATATCCTGGCATAATAAAGTCAAAAATACTCCAAATCTCTGTTATATTATTTTCAACGGGTGTACCAGTTAGGGCTATTTTACATTTGGCTTTGATTTTTTTGATTTCTTTAGTCATTCCAGCTTGATAATTTTTTATATTTTGGGCCTCATCTACAACACAAAGCTCAAAATCAATTTTTTCGTATTCATCATTATCATTTCTAACAAGCCCAAAACTAGTAATAAAAATATTATATTTATCTCTATTTTTAAATATTTCTTTTCTCTTAGATTTAACATCAGCAACAGTAACATATTTTAAATCTGAAGCAAATTTTTGGAATTCTTTTTGCCAATTATAAACTAATGCTGTTGGTACAACTATTATTATTTTGGCATCTTTTTTAAGACTTAAAATTTGCTTAATAAAACTAATAGTTTGCAAACTTTTCCCAAGCCCCATTTCATCAGCAAGAATTCCACCCATATCACATTTATATATAGTAGTAAGCCATTTAACTCCTTCTTTTTGATAATCTCTCAAAATCTTTTGGTCCATCTCATCAAAATCAATTTTAAGATTTTTATATTTTTTAAATTTTCTAATAAATTCATCAAATAAATTATTAGTTTTAATATCTTTATAAACATTTTCTTTCAAACTATCAATATACAAAGCACGATACTTTGGTATTTCGGCATTACCACTATTTATATCATTTTGATTAAGTTCTAAATCTGTTATTAAATTATTTAATTCTTCTAATTTACTATTTTCACTTAAGTTTAAAACACTATTATTTTTTAATTTATAATATTTTTTATTAGATTTTAGAGCTGCAAATACACTTGATAACTCATCTTCATCTATTCCATCAGCTTTAAAAGAATATGACAAGATCCCATCTTTTCCAATTGCAAAATTATTGCTTGTATCAACATTCTTTTTAAAATTAGTATCATCTATTTTTTTACTTGTAAATATTTCATACTTTAAAGCAAGGGTATTTAATATTTCATCTAAAAAATAATAATATTCTTGATCATCTTCTAATACTAGTTTCTTATCACTTACCACAAAACCATATGATAATAATTCATCTATAACATTACTTTCATATTCATTATCCCTTAAAACATTATTTTGTTCAAAATAAGATATTTCCACATCATCATACGAAAATATAGGTTTACATACTAAACGAGAATATAATATATCAAAATAAAGCTTTGCTTTAACAGATGATGGTATTTTAATATTTTCAATTTTTTCATCAATTATTATATTTTTCTTAATTTTATTTAAAAGACCATCTTTAAATTCATCAATATATTCTTCTCCAAATTCTAAGTGATTTATATTGTTATCAGCAAGTAAATTAATATATTTTACTTCATCATCTTTTAATATATAAATATTATTTTTATAAAAAATAAATTTATTGTTTGGTGGCAAAAATATATAATTTTTTAAATCATCAATATTTAATACATAATTACCCTTACTTTTAGTTAGATTAAAATTAGTAGGTAATCCCTCTTTCACTTCATTTATCTTATAATCTTCATAATCTATTGTAAAAATTATTTTAATTCCTCTAAAATTTTTCAAAATATACAATACATCTTTAGAACTTGCAAAAATATCATTGTAATAATTAGATGGCATATTATCAATATAATCAAATAAATTTAAGCATTCCTCATCAAAATAATGTTTATCTGAGCTATAAGTTAAATTTCTGCCAAAATAATGTTCAAAATCATTAGTTAGATTATCATAAAAAGTTGAAAATTTATTTCTAGTAGATATTGTATATTTTCTTTTATTACCAATTTTTAATTTCAAAAAATATCTTGACCCATAAGATTGAATTATAATTTCAACATCTAATTTTTCTCTAACTGTTTTATTAATTTTCATATTATTTTTAAAAGCTTTCAAAATTTCTTTAGAAATAGCAAGTTCATCTACTATTTCATTTTCTACAATTTCACTAAAAAAATTTATTAAAACTGCCGCCACATGTTTACAAGTTTTTTTACTCTTAAACTGAGGACAATTACAAGAGAAACTTTTAATATCTTCTCCATTATTATATATTTTTACATCATAATAAGAATAACCAGAAGATGATTTCACTTTAAAAATATGAATAAATTGCAAGTCTTCTTTATAACAATTTATATAATTAATATTACGATAAGAATACATTCTTCCTTTATAAAATGATTCATATCCTACTAATTTACTAATTTGATTATACATATTACTTAATATTTCTTTCTTTATTATCTTCTATATTACAGTCCATTGCTTCCATAATATTAATTATATCAGAATCTTGTTTTAAATTATCTCCTAAATATAAATATAAAGTTTCTAATATTATTTTGGCTGATTCCACTACTTTATTATATAATTCAAAGGCTTTATCACAATATACAGGATCTTGATAATACTCTTTATAAAAATTACTAGAAGCTATTACTTCCTCTATTACTAAATTAAATGCTCTTAAAACTATTTCTTTATCACTTCTTAAATTATAACTGCATTCTAAAAGTTTTGTAGGATCCATACCTACAGCTTTTAAAGCAATTTCTTTTTGAAAAATTAAATTTTCACTCATAAAAACCTCCACATTTGAAATAATACTATAACATAATTTTCAAATTATTAAAAGCCATGGCCGCCTCCGCCGCCTCCACCGAAGCCGCCGCCGCTAGAAAATCCTCCACCAAAACCACTACCACTTGATGAATTCATATTAGTAATTGCTGTTCTATTAGCATTTACTGTTGAAGATATTGAATTTGATAATGAATTAAAAATATAAAAATCCATAAATGTTGGAGTATTTACATAAATTCCTTCAGTTTGCATTTCATTTATTTTTACATTCATTGCTTTTGATACTTTATCAGCTATTCCAAAAACAGTAGCATAAACCATATATTTATCCCATAAAGATATTTCAGGTAACTCTTTTACTTTAAAATCTCCAAAATCAATTAAAAATTTTTTAAAAGCTTTCCATTTGCAAAAGTGATCATTACCTTTAATAGTTCTTTTAGTAAATGTAGTTGTATAAATAAAGAATATTATTCCTGCAATTAAACTTGCATAAATAAATATATTATCCACATCAAAAGAAATCGAAATTACCACTATTAATACAGCAAAAGCCAAAGTAAGTGCTCCTATACAAGTGGCAGTTCCTTTTTTCTCGAAAAAATTTTGTTCTTTCCCATCTTTAATAACTTTAGACTTCCATGAAGAATATTTACTTGAGAATTTTTCACATGTTTTAGAACTTTTGGCATAAGATTTTAAATCACTTGTGCTAAATTTATTATCAGATCCAACTGTCTCGAATAAAAAACTTACTAAATACTTTTCTGTATCATTTAAATTATTAGTATTTTTTAAAGTAAATAAATATTCTTTTTTCTTTTTATCGCTAGCTATTTCTTCTAAAGTAATATTTTTTTTATAAACCAAATTCATAATTGCTGCAGATAAAGCATTAGGTGTAATATTTTTATTAAATAAGTAATCTACAACCTCTACATTATAATCATCTATAAAATCACGATAATAATCAGTATTTAAAGTATTTGGATATTCTTTATCATATTTAATATAAGTATATATCCATATAATTATTAAAAATATATAATAAAGAATAGCTACTACCATCATAATTATTTTTTTATTTTTTTGAGCTTGCCTTTTTTTATTAGCAATATCTGCCCTTTCTTGTTCAACTTTTAATATTTCTAAAAAAGCATCATTCCCACTTTTTTTAGAAATGTTATCACTATTCACCAAATTTTTTGCAAATGTTGATCTAATATCTACACTGCTATAAGAATTTAAACGATCAATATTTGCTTCCAAATAACTATCGTATTTATTAATATTACCATTTAAATCACCATGAGCCCAAACTCTGAAATTATCACTTTCATCTACCCTTGGTAAATTAACTCTTATATTTAAATTTCTAATAACATCATCGTATTCTTCTCCAATAAATGTCCAATAAAGTTCTGCAATATCATTATGGAGAACAACAACATCTTTTATGATATAACTAAGTTTAAAAGCAACTTTTTCATCATCACTTCTAAAATACATCTTATAGCTATTTCCATTTATAATAGCAGTTTTTATAAACCCATTATTGGCAGCAACTCCACTTTTTAAAGTTTTAAAATCCGAGTCATTAAAAGTTGCAAAAGAAACATCTTTAACTTTTTTAGCTTCTATTTTAGAAAGTTCTATTCCTGATGCATTATAAATTTTATTATTACTATAACTATCATCATTTAAAGCATCATTTTTATAAACTATATCTCTTATATAGCCATTAAAAGTCCCATCAAGAACTATTAATTCTTCTACCTCTAAATCTCCATTATCTAATATATTAGCATTGATATAATAATCAGTTATATCATAGTCTACATCACTTGCAATTACTATACTCGGTATTAATAAGCATAAAGCTATTAAACTATAAACTATTTTTTTCATAACATTACTCCTACTAAAAGAAAATTTTAAGCCTTGACTTAAAATTTAACTTGAACATTTTTTCTTTCTTCTTCATTTGCTTCAAAGAAAGATTCTTTTTGAAATTTAAATAAAGATGCTACTATATTACTAGGTACTACCTCAATTTTATTATTATACTTTAAAACAGTATCATTATAAAATTGTCTAGCACTAGCAATCTTTCCTTCAGTATCATGAAGTTCATCTTGCATACTTATAAAATTTTCATTAGCCTTTAAATCAGGATAAGATTCTGATAAAGCAAATAACTTAGAAACAGTAGCTTCAAGCATATTATTTGCCTCCATAACATCCTCTTTAGTTCCTGCTGAAAGATATGTATTTCTAGCTTTTATTACATCTTCCAAAGTACTTTTCTCATGTTTTGTATAGCCTTTTATAGTTTCCACTAAATTAGGTATTAAATCAAATCTTCTTTTTAGTTGAACATCAATTTGTGACCATTGATCCTTTACTCTATTACGAAGTACAACAAGTTTATTATATGTTGCAATAAACCATAATATAATTAATATTACTATAGCTAAAATTATCCATTTAAACATTTTAATCCACTCCTTTTCTTATAATAACATAAGTCATCATATTTGACAATAAAACATATTATTAATTGGTGAAATTTATGTATATTAAAACTGGTTTTTTAATTGGCCTTACAAGTTTAATTCCTGGCATTAGTGGAGGAACTATTCTAGTATTACTTGGTAATTATAACGATATTTTTTCTTGTATAGCAGACTTTAAAAATAATTACAAAAATTTATTAAAAATTATTTTAGGGATTATTTTAGGGGCAGTTCTATTTTCTAGAATAATTGAACTTTTATTTTATTATTTGCCTAATGGTACTTTAATTGTTTTTTCATCTTTAATAATATTATCCTTACCAAAACTTATTAAACAAGAGAATTTTAAAATAAATATATTCTTCTTTTTATTAGGAGCTTTTTTAATTTATTTTCTAGAAATCATAACAGGAGAATTTTCTTTACTAGAACCCGCCTTTTCTTTAAACATCATATTTTTAATAACATTTCTTATTTATGGTGCTATTGATGGTTTTTTCACAATAATTCCAGGTATATCTGGCTCCATGATTATGATGATTTTAGGTCCATACTTTTTATACAATTTCTTTTTAGCAAATCTATCTTTTACCAACTTAATTTATATAATCCCTCTATTATTTTATTTTATAGGAGACATGATAGGTTTATTTTTAGGCAGTAAAGTATCTTTGTTTTGTTTAAAAAAAATACCCAATATATTTATGAGTATTATATTAGGTATGGTTCTAATAAGTTCTATAATTTTAATACCTAAACTTGAATTTTCCAATTTAAATATTTTAAAATATTTATTATTTTTTACTATTGGTCTTATTTTATATAAAATAACTAATCAAAATTAATTTTTATAAAAGTTATTTCAGAATCTGTTAGAACTCTCATATTAGGTCCAAATAGTCCTATTCCACTAGTAGTTATACTATTCATATTATTTATTTTTTTTATACCATAACTATTATCAAATTTCAATTTCATTATATATTGTAAAGGGAAAATTTGGCCATTATGAGTATGGCCCGATAAATCTAAATCAACTGAAGCTTCGCTTAATTCTTCTAATTCCCTAGGCTGATGATCAACAACGATAATAGGCTTATTTTTATCTAAATTAGCAGTTATTTCTTTAGGAGATCTTCTCCTAGTTATTCCTCTATTAGGTCTTGAATAATCAGGTCTTCCATAAATATACACATCATCATTAATTAAAACTGATGAATCCTTTAAAAGAGTGACATTAGCCTCTTTTAGAAGTTTATCCATTAATATATTACTTTCCTTCTTATGCCTATCTTTAAATGTAAAACCAGCTAATATTTTCTCTTCAATATCATGATTTCCATAAACAGCATACACCCCATATTTAGATTTAATATTGCTAAATAATTCTTTTATTTTCGAAGGATTATCAATAGCGTTATATTCATTATCAAATATATCACCTGCCATTATGACTACATCTGCATTTAAAGCATTTATTTTATCAACCATTTTACTAATATGTTTACTAGTTATATTATAGCCAACATGTAAATCAGCAACCATTGCTATATTAAGAGAATCCATATTTATTTTTTTATGAATATCTACTTCATAAGTTTTTAATTTAATAACTCTAGCATTAATAATTCCATAAAGACTTACACTACTTACTAAAAAAATTAAAATAAAACCGCTAATTGCATATATTTTATCTGTATCATGCTTAATGATTTCTTTATATAATACTTTTTTTAAAATAAGGGCTATTATTAAAAATAACAATACATAAATAACTATTCCAAACCAATAATTTCCTATAAAATATAAAAAACGGCGTAATTTTGGTAGCTTAATTAAAAAAGCAACTAAAAATGAAGAAGAAAGAAATATTTGAATAACAAGTAAAATACCACTAAAAATTTTATAATTAAAATACTTATTAAATATATATAGCCATTTTACCATTAATTTAAATAAAAAATAATTAAATACTAAATAAAAAGGTATAATTATCAAAGCTATCATATATATTCACCCTTTACATTATATATTTAATTCATCTTATATTCAATATTTTGGTATTTTATTTGACATATATGTATTAAATTTATATTTTAAATCAAAATTAAATATTTTTTTTATATTTTTATGAGCTGATAACTTAGTTTTTACATAATTAAGCATATTTAAATATTCTTCACCTTTGGCATTAAATAAAGATATATAAGATTCCCTCATTTTTCTTTCTAACTCATTAAATTCTAATATAATTATATTATATTCTCTCATAAATTCTTTTTTTGATTTTTTCATATAATAAACTTTATAAAGATAATCATATTCTAAAGGTTCTAAATAATCTTCTAAATATATCAAAATAACTTTATCATGAAAATTTATGGGTTCAGTATCAAAATTCATAATTTTTTTAACGTCTAAAGCCATATCTTTATCTAAAATATTTGAATCTTTAATTTTTTTTAAAATTTTATGATAAAGACTATAAATATTATTTGCACTTGTTCCTAAAACAGAAGCGATTAACTTAACCTTGTCTAAATTATCATTGATAATCATATGATAAATAATATAATAATCATAGCTAGATAAAAATTTTTTTAACTTATAAAATAATATTTTATTATCTATTTCAGAATTAATAATACTATATTTAAAATCATCTAAACCTACTTTTTCTGTCATTTTTATGTCATCTTCATCTACCAAATCACTATCTAAATATATAGGGATATTCTGATAATACATAGCATTTAGTATATCTTTAATTTCATTTTCACTTGTATTAAGAGCCAAGCAAACCTCTTTCAAAGATGGATATTTTTGATAAGTTTCTTCATAGCGCTTAATATATCTAAGGTATTTATTATATAATTCAATTTTATTGTAAGATAAATTTACTAAATTCCTATTTTTACGATAATATCTATTAATATTACTACAAATACTTTTCACAGCATATGTAGAAAATTTTATATCCTTTTCCATATCAAAATTATCTATAGCTTTTATTAACGCTGTTACTCCTTCATTATATAAATCACCATAATATAAATTTGATTTATCAACTCCTATTTTTCTTAAGGAAAAATCTATTAAACCTAAATTATGATTAATAAGTACATTTTTGACCTCTATATTATAACTATTAGCATATTCTCTCAAAAGCCTTTCATTTTCACTTTCACATAAATCTTTACATTTATCTTTAGCTTTAACTTCTATCATTTATTCTATCCCCTTAAATTAGATAGTATTCTAGCATAACCCCTACTCCAATGTCAAATAGAATAAAAAAAATAACTAATATTTATCAGCTATTTCATCTATTACTTCCACTTCTGTTTCTATCGCTTGTTTAAATTTACGTTTAAAATTAACTACTCTTCTTTGTAATTCTTCAGCATCTCTTTCAATTTCTTTATATTTAATTAATGCCTCATTTACTATACGAGAAGCATTCCTTTTGGCTTCATTTACAATTGATTGACCTTCTTCTTTAGCAAGTTTCTTCATCTCTCTAGAAGTATCCTCAGCAACTGATATAGTTTTATTAAGAATATCTTCTAAATCTTCATATTTAGTATTCTTCTTTTTTAATATTTCAATTTCATTATCCTGAGTTTTTAGTTTATTAAGCATAGATTCAAATTCATTTGTAACATTAATTATAAATTTATTTACTTCTTCTTTATTATATCCATTAATACTACTACTAAATTTTTTCATATGCTTAACACCTCTTTTCAAAACAATAGATTTATTACCATTCTATTTCAGTTTCATCTTTACTATTTTTTTCAGTATCATCAGTTATCTTGCCCTGAATATTTACATTTTTGGGAGTACATAAATAAATCCCTACACCTATTTTTTGCATCTTACCACCAATTGAGTATATACACCCACTTAAAAAATCTATTATTCTTTTAGCTTGAGCTGATGTAACCCTTTTTAAATTAACTACAACACTATTTCTATTTTTTAAATGATCTGCTATTTGTTGACTTTCAGAATAAGCACGTGGCTCCATTAAAATCATTTTATTACCAGTCTTATCTGCTTCTTTTAATGCTTCATCTTCACTAACTGAATAATATTCATCTTCAGTTCCCATTAAATTATCTTCTTCTTCATCTGCAAATAATTTTTTTAATTTACTTAATGCCATATAAAAATCCTCTTTCTGTTATTTTATTTCTATTTAATAATATCAAATTATTTTATAATTTTCAATTAGTTTTAAGAAAAAAATATATATACCAATTATTGGCACATATATCTAAAAATTTATTTTATTATTAATATATTCTGCAACTTCATTGACTTTCATTTTAATTTGTTCCATTGTATCTCTATCTCTTACTGTTACAGTCTCATCATTAATAGTTTCATCATCTATAGTTATACAAAATGGTGTACCAATTGCATCACTTCTTCTGTATCTTTTACCAATAGATGCGGTCTCATCATATGAACACATAAATTCCTTACATAAAACTGCATAAACATCATTTGCTTTTTCACTATGTAATTTTTTTATAAGAGGCAAAATTGTCGCTTTATAAGGAGCAAGAGCTGGATGAATTTTTAATACTTCTCTTTCTTCTCCACCATCTAAAGTCTCTTTTTCATAAGCATTAACCAAAAAGGCAAGTAATGCTCTATCAAGGCCAATAGAAGGCTCTATAACATATGGCAAATATTTTTCGTTTGTTTCTGGATCTAAATATCTTAAATCAACACCTGAATGTTCCATATGAACAGATAAATCATAATCAGTACGATCAGCAATGCCCCATAATTCTCCCCAACCAAAAGGATATTTAAACTCTATATCAGTAGTTGCTTTACTATAAAAAGATAATTCTTCTTTAGCATGATCACGATATCTTAAATTTTCTTTTTTTATTCCTAAACTTTTTAAAAAATCAATACAATAATTTTTATAATATCCAAACCACTCTAAATCCGTTCCAGGTTTGCAAAAAAATTCAAGTTCCATTTGTTCAAATTCACGAGTTCTAAAAGTAAAATTACCTGGTGTTATTTCATTTCTAAAAGCTTTTCCTGTTTGAGCAATACCAAAAGGAACTTTAGCCCTCATACTCCTTTGAACATTTAAAAAATTCAAAAATATTCCTTGAGCTGTTTCTCCTCGTAAATAAACTTTTGATTTAGTATCTTCAGTGACCCCAATATGAGTTTCAAATAATAAGTTAAATTTTCTAATTGAAGTAAAATCACATTTACCACATTTAGGACAAGGAATTTTATTTTCGAAAATAAAATTTTCTAATTTTTCATTTTCCCAATTATCTCCAGTTTCTTCTCCATTTGTAAAATCTTCAATTAATTTATCCGCTCTATGTCTTGATTTACATGATTTACAATCAATTAAAGGATCATTAAAATTAGTTACATGACCACTTGCTACCCATACTTCTGGATTCATTAAAATAGCGGAATCAAGCCCATAATTATATGGATTTTCTTGAACAAATTTTTTAAACCAGCATTTACGAATATTTTCTTTAAGTTCACGTCCTAATGGACCATAATCCCAAGTATTAGCAAGCCCATTATAAATTTCACTTCCTTGAAATATAAAGCCATATCCTTTAGCATAATTAACAATCGTATCCATATTTATTTTCATAATATATCTCTCCTCTTTAAAAAACACTAAAGAATGCTTAAGGGACGATTATTATACCGCGGTTCCACCCTTATTATTCTCTAGTGAATCACTCTATTTTATATAGCTGCTGAGTTTTCCACACTCGTCATCACTTGTATATATAGATTATATGCTAAAAATATTTAAAAATCAATATTTGTTAATTAAATTGTTAATCATTAGTTAAAATGTCACCACTTATCATTAGTAATAATCTAAATATTTTTTTATAATTTTATATTCCTCTATTAATTCAACATCTTTTATCTGGCAATTAGCAGGAGAAGTACTATTAAGACAAATAACATCTAAATGAATTTTATCTTTAAAATACTTTTGATAATATTTATATGCAGTTTTGCCAGTTGTAAATATTACTTTAATATTACTTTCTTTAATTATTTTTTTTATATTATTTGGTTTTTCTTTCTTTATACTAGAATCACTAGATTTATTAATATCACATACCTTTAAAATATCCCAAAGCGCAATATGTTTATCAAGTAAAAATCTTTTTTTATCATCGATTTTTTCATTAAATACCCTCTCTAAAGTAGGCCAAAATCTATTTTGAGGATGAGCATAATAAAAGCCTTGTTCTCTTGATTTTTCGCTTGGCATAGAGCCTAAGATTAAAATTTCAGAATTAGTATCATATATGGGATCTAAATTATGTTTAACTTTCATTTTCATCCTTTAAAAGTTCATCAACAAACTTACACCATTTTTCTTTAACATAATCATATGAAAACTCTAGACTTTTTTGATAAGCATTATTACCTAATTCTTTTAATTTTTTTTGATTATTTAATAAATCAAATATCTTTTTAGAAAATTCGAGTTTATTTCTATTTTTAATTAAATAACCGTTTTTATTATCAGTAATTATTTCTTTAGCACCTCTTGCACTATCAAAAGCAATAACTGGAATACCAAAGGCAAATGCTTCCAGTAAAACAAGACCAAAAGATTCTTCTAAAGATGCTGTAACATATAAGCTAGATTCTTTTAAAATACTTCTTATTTTATCTTTATCCAAATAACCATACATAGTAATATTTTCATCTAACCCTAATTCTTTTATTTTTCTTTCAATATCTTTATATTGATAACCATCTCCTATAATATGAAACTTAATATCCTTATCTTTTTTAACACATACTTCTATTATATCTATCAAATCTAAATATCCTTTTTCTTTAGACAAACGTCCAATACTTACAACGTTTTTATTGTTAAGTATATTTTTTTTATTACTGATATAATCAACACATAATGGCATATAAATTACTTTTTTTGTTAAAACTTTAGCATATTTATTAGAAATAAATTTAGAAACTGGTACCACAATATCTATATTATTTGTATATTTAACTAATTTATTTAAATATTTTTTATTGTCTGTATTATCACTGTGTTCCCAAAAAACTTTTAAAGCACTACCTTTATAATACTTATTTAATAATTTTGTAAATTCTATTCTAGTTGATATAATTAAATCTGCATGACAAGTTTCAATATACTTTTTCATTACTTTATTTTTAGTAATTAAAACTTTTAAAGCTCTTAGTGTATCTTTAAATAATGATATAACCTGACCTTTTTTTATATATATATTAAAAACATTTTTAATAATATTACCTTTTAATTTTCCTCCTAAACTCGCAGCATTACTATTAATTAAATATTTAACTTTAACATTATCATTTAATTTATATTTTGGATTTTCATACAATTTATAAGTAGAAATTATCCTAACATCATATTTACTACTTAACATATTCGCAACACTAGATAGTGCCACTTCAATGCCCCCTATTCCTAAATGAAGAGCTAAAATATCTATTTTTTCCAAAATTAATCACTTCCTAATTATTATCAATAAAATCACTAACTACTTTTACAAAATCATTATTGTTACTTTTATATTTTTTAGGTTTAAACTTCTTTATATCTTTTATAGCACTACCTAAGTTATCTAAGTTTTGAACATGTTTTATGTAACCCATCTTATCAAATTCTTCTGCTATTTGCAGTTGATGATCATTATTATGTTCATGAAACGCTCTTTTTCTTGCCACAGCTATAACTTTTTTATTATTTAAAAGACCTGTCATAATAGAACCTACTCCAGCATGAGTTATAAGTAGATTACATTTTTTAACATATTCATTAAACTCTGCAAGAGGAATCATCTTTTTTATTATCATATTTTTGGATTCATATGTAGAATATCCTGATTGTACTATTACTTCTTCTTTTATTGTACCTGCTACTATTTCTTTGTCTATCGCTTTTATAAGTCTATTAAATTGTTTATCTTGTGTTCCAAGTGTTACAAATATCATAAAAACCTCCTAAAAAATAAATCCAGCATAAACAGCTTTAGGATATAACTTTTTCATAGATTCCCACTGTACTATAAATAAATCAGCAACCAAATAAAGTAACTTTCCCGTAATAGTTTTAGTATTTACATTAGCCATAGTTTCAATATAAATAACTTTTCTTCTAAATATTTTGGCTAAAAGACAAATAGGACCAGCAGTATGAGTACCAGTTGTTACTACATATTTTGGATTAAATTTAATAAAATAATAAAGACTTATAAAACAATTAATAAATAGTTTAAAAGGATATGTTAGAGGATGATCTTTTGTTCCAAATAACATAAATCCCATTTTTTTACCCCATTTTTCTTTTAGTTTTAAGTTAGCATAAGTCTTTTCTGTTATTAAATAACTATTGTATTTAGAAAATAATTTTTCTAGCATTAATAGTTCTTTTAAATGACCTCCAGTTGATGATATAAATAATACCTTTTTCATTTAGCACCTCTTTAGTTTTTGATATATATTACAATATATTTTAATTAAATTTTTATTTTTTTCAATTATAGTTTTATATATATTTCTTTCTTTTATATAAATACTATTTTTAAAATCAATATTATTATTAACAAAATATTCAAATACTTGGTCAATAAATTTATTTCTTATATTTTTATCTTTTTGATATCTTTGTTGAATTGCATAATTTAATAAAATAGACGTAATTAAATCATCAATATATTCATTATCATTTAATATTCTTTTTAAATAATCCATATGCTTAAATATATCAAAAACTTTTTCATCTCTAGTAGTTGTTTCACTCATTTTATGAACTCTAAAATAATTTAAAACACTATTTTCTTTACTAATAATTTCACTTCTCATCATACATTCTGCAACAAAAGAAACATCTTCATATTTTAAATTAGTAAAATTAATATTATTATCAACAAGCATTTTTCGTCTAAATAATTTATTACATGGCCCAAGTGGAATATCATAAATAAGTTTTGGATTCTGTTTTAAATTTGTTGTAGAAAAGCAAGGCAATAAAACATCTTTTTCTGTATTATTTGCATAAATATACTTATAGTCACATATTACTAAATCACTATTGTTGGTTTTAGCGTTTTCATACATTTTTGAAAGGAAATCTTTAGAGATGTAATCATCTGGGTCAATAAAAGCAACATACTCTCCCTTAGCAGCTTTAAGCCCATCATTTCTAGTAATGCCAATATATTTGTTTTTTTTGTGTTTGATTATTTTAATATTTTTGTATTTTTCTAGTATTTTTAAAGAATTATCAGTAGATGCATCATCTATAGCAATTATTTCATAGCCAATAAAATCATTAGATAGAATACTATTTAGGCATTTTTCTATATATTTTTCTTGATTATACACAGGAATTATAATACTAATTTTCATTTCTTAACCTCCAAATTTAGCTTTATATTTTGTTTTATTTAATTTTCTTTTAAGGGTATCACTATTCAGATAATCAAATACTTTTAATTCAATTATTTTATTTTTATATTTTTCTTTATTATCTAAATTAAAATATTTAAGAAGAATGCTTGTAGCATAGAAATGACTTAGTTCTTTTTTGTTTTTTATTTCATCTTGGACATTTTCAAATATATATAAAGCATCTTTCATTTTTTGTTCTTCTTTAGTTTTATCGGTCATAATACTATTTTCTCTTATAACATAATTATAGCCAATAAAACTTAAAGACTTTACTTTGCTGGCATTATAAATAATTCTAGGTATTAAGTGAAAATCTTCATGATATATTCCTTTTAAAAATTTATAGTTATTTTTTTGAAGATATGAGTTTTTTATGGCATATAGCTGAGCCATTTCAATGTATTTATATCTTACAATTTTAGTAAAAGCATCATTGCCACTACACGTATTAAAGCCATCTTCCAAAATATCATTATTTTTATCATTATTTATTTCGCGTATTTGAAATCTTACTACATCTTCATCTTTAGTGAATGTATTTAGGGTAGCTAATAGTTCTTTGTCAATATAATCATCACTATCTAAAAAAAGAATATAGTCTCCAGTAGCTGTTTTTATTCCATTATTTCTTGCTACACTTAAACCCATATTTTTTTGTTTAATATATTTTATATTATCATATTTTTTTAAATATTTATTTATCAAATTTTCACTATTATCTTCTGTTCCATCATTAATTATAATAACTTCATAATTTTTATAAGAACTTGTAAATACACTATCTAAACATTTTTCTAAATACTTTTCTGTATTATAAACTGGTATTATTATGCTAAATTTCATTTTTATCACCACTTAGTAATTTATCTATTTTTTCTCTTCTTTCTTGATTTATATAAGCAAAATCATACTTATTTTCTATCTTTTTATTATTTTTAATAATTTTTTCTATTTCTTTTTGCATTTTTTGAATATTTTTGTCTACAATAAAACAAGCAGAATTTAAATCAATATAATCATCACTAACACTAATCGTAGAAATAACTTGTTTTTTAAGTACTAAAGCTTCTAAAATAGTTACAGGGAAACCTTCATGATCGCTAGTTAAAATAACATAATCTGCCATTTTCATATAGGGATACGGATTATTTTTGACACCTACTAAAGTTACATCATCTACTAAATTTTTCTCTTTAATTAATTTTTGATATAACGCTAAGTCTTTTCCTCCTCCAACTATTATAAGTTTTACTTTATATTTTTTATTCTTCAAATATTCTATTACTTCAATTATCTTTGATATTTTTTTAACTGTTTCATCAAGCCTTCCTACATAAGTAAAATATATATATCCATTTTCTTTTTTTAATGAAATTTTTTCTTTTGAAGATAATATTATTTTTTTATATTCTATAAAATTATTTATAACTACTGATTTATTTTTTATCTCTGGAATAACTTTAATTAAATTATTTTTAGATTCATTAGATACAAAAACAACTTTTTGAAAATCATTTATTTCCTGTTTATTAAAAAGTTCTAGGACGCCTTCTTTAGAAAGTTCTTCTGTATAATCCCCATGAATATAAATTATTCTATTATCACTACGTAATCTTGCATATAAACTACAAGGATAAGAATATGTCGCATAACAGATTGAGATATCATACTTTTTAGAATTTAACAAATAAAATCTACAACGATTAAATAAATTTTTTAATTTTCTTAAAAAAGCAATTTTAAAAGTACTTATATTATAATTGAAAACATGAACATTTTTATTTATATTTTTTTTCAAAGGTCCCTCAAATTTTTCTAAAAACAAAGTGACATCATACTTATCATAATTAATATTATTTAAAAACTCTATTAAAGATTTCTCAATACCACCCATACACAAAGTACAAGATAAAATCATTACTTTTTTCTTTTTCATAATTTAATTCCTCTTGCATTTTCAAATTGTTCCCATAATTTGTTTTCAGTTTCTAAATCTATATATTCTATTACATCATCATTATTTTTTTGCCTTTTTTCAATATATCTTTCAAATGTAGAAATTACTTTGGCAGGGTTTCCTGCTACTACCGAGTTATCAGGAATATCTTTTGTAATAACACTTCCTGCTCCAATAATAACATTATTTCCAATTCTAATATTTGGAAGTATTATACTATCACATCCGATAAAAACATTATTCATAACTTCTATTGGACCAGAATAATATTTATAATTATAAGAAGATATATTATTAAGCATAAAATCAGCTATATCATGAGTTATAAATGTTACTCCACTTGTTACTACAACATTATTATGAAATTTAATTAATTTTGGATCCGCTGGAATAATACGTGGTTGAAAAAAAAAGTTTTCTCCTACACTTTTAAAAATATTATGTTTTATTAAATACTTAGTTCTCTTTTTGGCGTCAATTATAAGTGCTATTCTTATTTTTTTTAATTGGTCTTTTTTATATCTTCTCATAGTTTATTCCTCCATAATTTTATTTGTTAAAACTAGTATAATTATAACATAAATTGCTACAGCTGGGGTAGATAATACATGCCCAGTTAAACAGGCACAAAGAATTGAAATAATAACCGCTATAAAACAAGATGATTTTATTAAATTATTAAAATTGTTTTTGAAATTTTTAAAGTAATTTCTAAATATTTTATATAATATTTTAAAATACAAAAAATAAATTATTATAAAACCAATTATTCCTTGACTTATAATCATATCTAAATAATCCATTTCAACAATTTTCAAATAGCTATTATTAATAGTATAACCAATACCAAATAATTTTTGATAAATATTTGCATTTTGATAAATTTCTAAATTATTTTCAAAAAAAGTTAATCGATCACTAAAAATAAAACGATCTAAACATTTAAACGAAAAGAAGTCTTTAAAAGAGTGTATTTCTAAAAAATTTAAATGAATTATAATATTTTGATAAAAAGGTGTTTTAGGAATAAGAATAATAAATGCTATTATAAATACTGATAATAAACCAATTAAAATAATAAATAATATATATTTTCGTGTTTTTATTAAATAATAAAATAAATAAATCAAGTAATAAATAAATATTAAACTAGCACATAATAATGGTGCTTTTGTTCCAATATTTAAAAGACAATAAACATACACTATTAAAAGAATTAAAAGTCTTACTCTATTTTTACACTTCTGCATATATGCTATAGCACCCCCAATTAAAAGGCTAATTATACTACCTACAGCATTAGCTGAATAAAAAAAACCAATAGCTCCTGTTTTAGCATAAGAATAACTATTAAAACCTATATTTAATAAATTAGGAACAAAAATTAAAATTAAATATATTTCTAAAATAATACTGATTTTTTTTAAAGAAATTTTTTTATAATTAAATATTCTAATAGTAAATAATAAAATTATAGGAAAATATAAAATATTTAAAAGCATTTTTGATTCAAAAAGAAACATATTCATGCCCTTAAAAATATATATACCACTCAAAAAGAAAATGGAATAAAATAATAATACTATTAGATATTTTTTATTCCTTTCTTGATTAATAAACCATAAATAATATACTCCAAATAGCAAAAATAACATTCTAATATAAGCCGAAATTGATAAATCTAAATTAAATTTATTTAATAAAATGCCAGTTGTTAAATCAAGGATTGGTTGTAAGAACAAATATATCATATAAATTACAATAATATTACTTTCTATTTTTTGATTTACTTTTTTTAGCATTTAAATCACCTATTATAATTTTATCAAAAATCAAAAAAAAAGTATAGCTATAGCCATACTCCATATGTTATTGCTGCCATTGCAAGTAAAAAACCTATTACCCAAAAGAATTTAACAATATCTGTTTCCGCCCAACCAAGTTGTTCAAAATGATGATGAAGAGGTGCCATTTTAAATATTTTTTTATTAAACTTTTTTATAGCAAATATTTGAATCATACTTGATAAAGTTTCAACTACAAATACTCCTCCTACTAAAACAAGAGATAGCTCGTGTCTAGTAAGTATTGCAATAGTAGCTAAGGCACCTCCTAAAGCAAGTGAGCCCAAATCCCCCATAAATATTTTAGCAGGATGACCATTATATAATAAAAAGCCGAGTAAACTCCCTACTAATATAAAACAGAAAATAGCAAGTTCTTCATAGCCTTCAAGCCACCCAGTATTCCAAGCAATTATTCCAAAAGCTAAAAAGGCTATGGCAGATAAACCACCAGCAAGACCATCCAGTCCATCTGTTATATTAACAGCATTACTTGTTCCCACTAAAACGCAAAGAATAAAAATCCCAAAAAGCCAACCCATATTAATATTTATTCCAATAGATGTAATATTAAGTATTGGCTCTCCACCATTTTTCATAAATACATAAAAGAATACTAAAGCAATTGCCATTTGAATCAAAAATTTTACACTAATACTAAATCCTTTATTATTTTTAAATTTAATTTTTAAGAAATCATCTATTCCCCCAAGAATTGCGTAAGCAATAAATACAAAAAGCAATATAAATAAATTATGATTAAACTCAATGCTTTTCTTAAAGTACAAAAGTCCAATAGAAATTATAGTTGGAATTATAAATATAAATCCTCCCATAGTTGGAGTTCCATTTTTCTTCATATGTCTTTCCCCAATAGTATGGCTAACATTTTGATTAATCTTTTCTCGTCTAGCAAATTTAACAAAGAAAAAACCAAATATCATAGATATTACAAAACCAAGCATTATTGCCATTGCAGCTTTTGCAAGTATTAGCATAAAATCACCTCTAATATTTTTATTATACTATTCTTTATACAATTTTCTTATATTTTTATATGAATTTTTACACTAGTTAGACAGCATTAAAGATACAGTTCCATTTTCTTCGATATAATAACCACCTTCTGGACTTTGATACATTACTTTATCTCCAGTACCACTTGTATTAATATTAAATCCTGTAAGTTCTTTTTTTGCTTCTTCTAAAATTTTTCCAACTACATCAGGTAGTGTTTTATATTTAGTATCAAGCCATGTATAAGTTCTTGGCATTCCTTCTTTTGTTTTAGAAAATTTATATAAATCTATAGCACTTTTAAATACATTTTTGGCTATAGGAGCAGATACAACCCCACCATATTGAGTTATACCTTTAGGATTGTCTATTGCAACATATACAACTATTTCTGGATCATCTGCAGGCATAAAGCCCATAAAAGAAACAATATAATTTCCCACCATATAAACACCATTATTTACTTTTTGGGCTGTTCCTGTTTTTCCTCCTACTCTATAATTTTCAATATATGCATTTTTACCACTACCATTAGCCACAACGCTTTCAAGTGCATATCTCACAAGTTTACTTGTTTCTTCACTAATAACTCGTGTACCATTTTCTTTTTCATGTTGTTTAATAACACTATTTGTTTCTGGTTCTCTCATTTTTGAAACTATATATGGTGTATACAAAATTCCTCCATTTATAGCTGCTGATACTGCTCTTACTTGCTGAATCGGAGTTACACTTATGCCTTGACCAAAACTAGTAGTTGCAAGTTCAACTGGCCCCATTTGATCAAGTGAAAATAAAATTCCTGAAGATTCCCCATTTAAATCAACTCCAGATTTTTTTCCAAATCCAAAATTATTTATATATTTAAGTAAAGTCTCTGCTCCAAGTTTTTGACCCATAACAACAAATCCTGGATTACATGAATTTTCTACTACTTGTAAAAATGTTTCTGCACCATGACCTCCTGCTTTCCAGCATTTAATTCTTGCTCCTTCAACATTTATAGATCCACCATCATAATAATTATCTTTAAATAAGTTTATAGTTTTTTCTTCTAAACTAGCTGATAAAGTTATTATCTTAAAAGTACTT
The DNA here is from genome assembly GCA_948444795.1 of uncultured Erysipelotrichaceae bacterium. Classification (GTDB taxonomy): domain Bacteria; phylum Bacillota_I; class Bacilli_A; order RF39; family UBA660; genus MGBC108787. The sequence continues at coordinate 25,663 of CAOJUX010000011.1, forward strand.
CCTGGCTCATATGTCATCCAAATTGGCAAATTTCGATTTATAACTTCTACCGAATATGTTTGATAGTTATTAGGATTAAAGTTAGGTCTGCTTGACATTGCTAAAATTTCACCAGTTTTAGGATTCATTGCCATAATTAAAGCTTGTTCAGGATTATATTTAGACACAACATTATCTAATTCATTTTCAACAGCAAGTTGTAAATCTAAGTCAATAGTTAAATCAACATTAATACCATTTTGTGGTTCTTCATAAACTTCAGATAATTTAAGCCTATTACCTTTACCATCTGAAAAATATTTTATAGCTCCATTAGCACCAGTTAAATAATCATCAAGTTCAAGTTCAATTCCAGATAATCCTTGATTATCTATTCCTACATATCCTAAAACATGTGATAAAACATTACCATATGGATAATTTCTTTTACTTTCCTTTACTAAATATACTCCATCATAATTTAAATCATTAATTTTCTCTGCTATTTCATAAGATAGTTGACGTCCTTCAGGATGTACTCTTTCAATAGAGGTTTTTTTAGATACATGAGCATACATTTTATCATAATCAACATCTAATATTTCTGCAATTTTTTTAGCTACTTCCTCTTTATTTTTTATTTGATTTGGAATTACAACTAAAGAAGTAGTCGTTACATTACTTGCCAAGACTTTACCATTCCGATCCCTGATTTCACCGCGATCAGCAGTTATAGGAAGCTCTCTACTCCACAAAGATTCTGCCAAATTATTAAGCTTATTGTATTGAAAAATTTGAATATATAGAACTCTAAATATTATAGCAAGTAAACATACTATCACTATTATTAAAACTACTCTCATTCTTGTATGAATATTATTAAAAAACATTTTAATCTCCTCTTATTTAAAATATATTAAAAAGCTAAATAATTATGTTTATTTAATAATTTTTATAATAAAAAAAGAAGAGTTTTTCTCTTCTTAATTTACTAGCAATAATTTCTAGTCCAAATTCTTCTAATAGCAGTTCCAACTGTGCGTCCAAAATCCATTATTGCATTTGCAGCACGTGCCACAGCATTAATCCAAGTTGCTGTTGTTGCACCACCAGTTACTAACATCAATTCTTTTGATTCTAATTTCATCTTAAACCTCCTTATCTACATTTATATGGTCTTACAATACCATCTACTACTCCGGCAATAAATAAAGCTATTCCACCAATTATGGCAAAAACTTTATATCCTCCACCTTCTATAGTTTTTAATTCATAGTCATTTAATATCATTCTATCACTTCTCCTTTACTTTTTTAATGACTAATTTTAATAAACTTATTTTTTCGTTTATTAAATCTAATTTTACTATTTCATTATTTTTTAAATCATAATCATTGGGTATTATTGATATTTTTTGAAAATAATTATTATCATTATCAGTTTCTAACTCTCCATAAAATATATCCTTAATTAAATATTCTTTGTCATTTATTTTTATTTTATTAATATTATAAGGACTATCATAACTTTGATAAAAATTTAAAGTACATAATTCTTCATTACAAGAAGTTAATGCTTTGATTTTGACCTTATCTTCTAAAGAATAGAGAAGGCTTGTAAGTATTGCAAAAATAGTTATTGTAAATAAAATAATTAAATAAGGTCTTTTCTTAACTATCATATAATTATATTTATTATATATTAAATCATTTATCATAAGCTCTCAAAATCTATTATTTCATCAAATATATTATCATAATTTTTATGACTAACATATATAATAGTTTTATCTTTAAATTTTTTACGGAGTTTATCCAAGATATTTTGCTCTAAATCTTTATTTACTTCACTTAATGCTTCATCTAAAATAAGAATCTCAAAATAACTTAAAAGAGCACGGGCAAGAATAATTCGTTGCTTTTCACCACCAGATATATTCGTTGCATCTTTTAATATTTCAGTTTCAAATCTTAATGCTTTTCGAGAAACTATATCTTCAATATGACAAATATCAACAATCTCTTTAAAATCTTCTTCTTTAATTTTTCTATTTAGAATAATATTATTTCTAATAGTATCTTGAAGTAAAGATTCTTTTTGACCTATATACATAATATTTTGACGGTATGTTTTTAAACTATAATCGTTTATGCTACTTTCTCCTATATATATATTATTATTTTTATTTTCTATTAAACGACTTAGTATTTGACAAATTGTTGATTTACCACACCCACTTCTTCCTTTAAATAATATAAAGCTATTCTTTTTAATTTTTAAACTAAAATTATCAAATAACATATTATAATTATCATAAGAGTAGGATAAATTATTAATTATAATATCATCATTTTTAAAGTCTTTTATCCCAATAGAATCATCTTCTAAAGTAACATTATAAAATTCATTTAACTTATTTAAAGAGATTTTAAAATAATTATAACTTGGTATTATATTAATAAGAGTTTTAAAAGGCATCGTAAAATAACCTACTAAACTTTCAATTATTATAAAATCTGTTATATTTAAGCTTTGTTTTGATATATAAAATATCGCTATAGTTACAAGAGAAAAATTTAATAATTCTTCTATAATATAACTAAAATTAGTACTTTTTAAGACTCTTCTATCGAATATATTTAATTTAGTCAAATATTTAAATAAACATGTATTTACTTTTCTTTTAACTAAATTCATAATATTAAGATTTTTAAAAGATGTATAAGTATCAATAGTTTCAATAATATTGGTATTAAAAGATATTTCCGCTTCATTACTATCAATTGCCTTATAATATATTTTTTTCCCTTCATATATTCCATATAAAAGATAAATTACAACAAATAATATAATGATTAAAAAAATATTCAAATTAATTTTACATATTATTATTCCTGCTGATAGAGCAGTAATTCCATCTACACTTAGTGCTATTAAAAATTCAGATATAATCATTTTCAAATTTCCTACTTCAGATATTCTAGTCATAATCTCTCCCGTTGTCCTATTTTTAATGAAATAGTTTGGAAGTGAAAATAAGTGTTCTATAAAATCAGAATAAATAATACCATCAATATGTTTATTTAAAGTTAATTTATAATAATTTCTTATAATATAAATAAAGAATTTAATTACCATTAAGTTAAAGAAAAAAATGCAAATTATTTTACTCGATAAATCATAAGATACATTTAAAATAACTTTAAAGTAAAAACTAGTAATAATTGTAAATAAAGAAAATAAAATTGTTAAAAATATAATTTCTAAAATTAATTTCTTTTTTTCATGTAATACTCTAAATAATAAACCTTTTAAATAATTTTTATTATTTTCAATAATTATTTTGTTTTTAGGATAAAGAATTATCAAATTTTTACTCCATACATTTTCAAATTCTTTAAGGGGCATTACTACCCTTCCTTTTGCTGGATCCATAATAGTTATCTTATTATTCGATATTTTATAGATAACAACAAAATGATTTAAATTATCTAAAACAACATGAGCAATAGCTGGCATAATGATATTTTCTAAATCACATATATTATCACATTTTATTCCATATGCATCAAAACCATAACTTTTACTAGCATTTATTATATTTAAAGCATTTGTTCCTTCCATATTAGTTAATGTATCAACTCTCAATTTTTCCATCGAAACATAACCATTATAATATTTTATAACTGATAATAAAGAACAAACTCCACAATCTTTAAAATCTTGTTGGATTACTACACATTTTGATTTCATTTTCACCTCCTATTACACATATACACCCCAAATTCGTATTTTCCTTCTTTTTTTATTAATTTTTTTTAATTAATCAAAAAAATCGTAATAATATCCCATTACGATTTCTTTAAAGCTATTAAATAGTTTTATTAAAATATTTCAGATTTTATTAAACAATATAATACATCAATTATTGTATTTAATCTTCTTTTATCTTATTTATATATTTAACTTTTGAATAGTGAATTTAAATATTATACTTATTAATTATTTCTTTATATTTTAAGAACTCACTATTATTCTTATCAATTTGTAACACATATAATACTTTCCCATATAATTTCTTCAAATATTTTTCAGGGGCAATGTTTATATTACATTTCTTTAAATGAGAATGTAAGCCAAATTTATTTATATAGTATATTTCTTTTCTAATTTCCTTGCGATATTTTGAACATACTTGTGCTTTTTCATTAACTACAATTCCTGTAACTATCTGACTCGAATTTTGATTTACTACATGAATTTTACTACTATTTAGTTCTAGCCCAAATTTATAAAGTAGTTTTCTAACTTTAATTATAATTTCACTAGGGTTAAAATCTCCAGAAAAAGTCATATCATCAGAATATCTGGTATAAGTTATCATATTTAAATCACACCATCCCCCTATTTCATTATCAAAATCTTTCATAATAAGATTTGAAATATATGCTGATGTTGGAGCCCCTTGAGGCAAATGTTCATCATAAGTACATAAATAAGTTAATAGCATTCCAACAGATTTAGGAAAATATTCTATTGAAAAACAGCAATTATAAATATCCATAAAAGATATATTTCCAAAAAAATTTTTAACATCAAGTTTTAAGATTACTTTTTTATTTACATGCAAAAGAGCATTATCTTTTAATGAAATTCCTTTATGATACGCTTTTGCATATTTGGATATAGATTTATTATTAAGTATATTAGTTAAAATTTTTCTTTGAATTTTTTTTAATAATGGACTTGGTTCATATATAGTTCTACATTTACCATTAGTTTTTCTGATTTTATATAATTTATAATTTGATTCTATATTATTAGTTATTGAGTAAAGAGTTTTTATATACCATTTTTCTTCTTTATAATCAAATAGATTAAGAGATAGCAAAAATTCATTACATTCTTTAGTTCCTATGTATTTCCACATTTTACTACCTCCAATTAAATCTGCAGTACTAATGATATTGTAATATGGAAATGGGCATAAGCAAAGTGCAACGAAGCGTCTACACAAAGTGTAGTTTAGCCCTTTGAAATATTACCATTTAATTATCATAATAATTATAGTCCCTTAGCGACTCGCTAAAGTAGGAAAAATCCAATCACTACTGCGTATTTATTATAGCATATATAGTAAATAAATAAACTATTAATTCCATTCTTCACTGGTAAGATTTAAAAACTTATTTTGTACTCTTGCACTAAAGTGTATTGAATTAAATTTTTTTATTCTATGTAAATTCCCTCGACATAATTTTTGAGTTCTTACAAAAAATTTATTTTCATAAATTATTAATTTTTAAAATTTTTTCTAATTCTTCAATATCTTGTTCCATTACCTTAAATCCATTATCAATTATATTTGAATTTGTAAGATCAATATTAAGCATTTTTAATAAATCTAATGAATATAAACTACTTCCTGAAGATAAAAATTCTAAATATTGTTCTTTAGATAACGATTGCTCACCTAATAAAGAATTTACAACAACACTTGCAATAATAAGACCTGTAGCATATTTATATGGGTAATAACTCCATCTATATAAATGACCTAGTCTTGTCCATTCTATTCTAGATATTTCATCATATACGATATCACTTCCATAATATTTTTTTATAAGACTTTCATATTTTTCTGATAATATTTTTGGCGTTAGATTACTCAATGTTTTTGTACTATATAAATTCTGCTCAAATTCAGTATACATTGTTTGTTTAAATACAGAAGTAAAATAATTTTCTATTTCTTTACTTAAATAAAATATTCTTTCTTCTTTAGATTTAGCATTTTCATATAAATATTTATTTAATAATATTTCATTTACTATAGATGCTGTTTCTCCTACAAAAACTGTACTATCTTCATATAAAAACGGAAGATTATTTTTTGATAAATGGTAATTAACTATATGTCCAAGTTCATGAATCATATTTTTCAAATCTATATAGGCACCTCTAAAATTCATAAATGAATAAGTATTCCAAGAAAAAGTAATAGATTGATGCTTGTTTTCATCTGGAACTGCATCTATATGACCATTAAGTAAATATTCAACAACTTGCAAGTATTCATCACCTAATGGTTTTAAAGCATTCTTTATTATTTCAACTGCTTCTTCAAAAGAATATTTAATTTTTAAACCATTATCTAAAGGGACTCCAAAATCATATAAATGAGGATTATTAATACCTAATAAATTTGATTTTATTTTTAAATATTTTTGAATTAAACTTAAATTATTATTTACTGATTTTATAAGCGATTCTACAATCTTTGAATCTATATTTTCTTCAAATAAAACTTTTTGTAAAACCGAATTATATTTTTCAAGTTCCGCATTTTTAATTCTATAGCCAAATATTAAATCTAATATACCACCAAAAGTTTCTTCTGAATCTTTAAATTTTTGGTTTACAAGTAAATATACTTGTTTTCTTGTTTCTCTATCTCTAGAAGACAGGTATTTGGTAAAATTGGATGAAGTAATTTCTATCAATTCACCATTTATTTTGATACTACCATATTTTATATCCCTTAATAAATTATTATATAAATTCAACTCATAATTTATACCATCAATATTTTGTTTTATTTCTGCGTTCGTATTATCATCTTGAACATGGCCTTGCATTCTAAACAGATTATCTAAGAATAACTTATATATACTCAATTGGTTATTTTTATTAATAAATTCATTGACTTTGTCTTTTCCTAAATTTAAAATTTTTCTATCTATAAAACTCAATTCCAAATTCACCTGATTATTCAAATTCTCCGCAATTGATTTAAGTTCTATACATTTTTCAGATTTAATATTTTTGTAATACATTAGTGATCCATAAATTAAAACATTATTAGTCATTTCTTTAATATTCCATTTTTGGGTTAGCATATCCAGAAATAATTTTTCATCTAATTCTTTATTTTCATATATTTTAATATCTGATAGCATTTTCTTTATCTTTTCAATTTCTATATAAAAATCATCATTATTTTTAAATAAATCTTCTAAATTCCAATTTAAATTCATTTAAAATACTCCTATCATTACTACAGTATTCAATACCATTTGAATCAATATCTTCAAATATAGTGTTATTTCCTTTTTTACAATTTTTATTTATTCAAAATAAATTCTCTTTGTAGTAACTATATTTTATCATAATTTAAATCTTAATTTAAGTTTTAAATCTTTTGATTTATAAAATAATTAATTACTTCCTTCTTTGCATAGAAAATTTAAACTAATCAATAGATATTTTAGATTTTTTACCATAAGCATTTCTTTTAATATATGCTATCATTCTATTGTTTTCTATAACACCACTAATAAAACCTATAATCATAAACAAATATTGTAGTCCATTGTCTTTTATAAAACCATATATTATAAAAAATACGATTACTATCATTACAATAATTAATTCAAAAAAATGTTCTTTTTGCCATTTTTTCTTAAAAAATTCAATTTTTTCCTTTAACGTAAAAACACTATTTTCTAACGTGCTCAACAAATTATTATCAGCAACTTCCTTAAATGTTTCATCTGGTAATCTTTCCCCTGAAAAAAATTCATTAAGTGTAATATCTAATATTTTACATATTTCTTTATAAAGGGAAACATCTGGCAAACAAACACCATTTTCCCATTTTGAAACAGATTTATCAGTAACTCCTAAAAGATTAGCCAACTGAACTTGTGTTAACTTTTTTGTTTTACGACATTCTGCAATTAATTTTCCTATTTTTTCTTGATTCATAACATTCCTCCTCGTAAAACATTATATATTATCAAGCAAATATCTAACACCTCTTAAAAGTAGAGTTAGTCCCAAATTGCCTTGTAATTTATCTTTTAATATGTGTTGTAATAACTTTATAACTATATGATTTAATAGTTATTACTATATTATCAATTTCACAATACCAATTCTTATCTAATTTAAGATTTTTCTTGATTCTATTAATACCAATTTTAGTAGTATTAATTTTATCAATATTTAATAATAGTATTTTTTCATTATAAACATCTTCATGTCTTACAATTTGAATTATAATTCTCAACGTTTTGATTTTTTCTTCAATATATGATTCATATATACAGACAAATCCATTTCAATTGTATCTGCCATAAAATATACAGGCACAATATTTCCTAAAACTTCTTTAGGAAATATTTTACAAAATAAAGTCAATAATGCTCCAAAGTTAAAATATCTTTGTATCCTAGTTTGGTAATGTTTCAAATGGCTAATAACTTTATTTTTCATATTTTCTTCTCTAACAACTTCAAAATCATTATTTTTTATATATTGATTGATATTTCCAATATATTCAAATTCATTTAAATAGTATCCGTTTTCAACTAATTTAGCACCAATTTCCTCTATTTCGGATAACTCAGTTCTCTTTTTGTTTAAATATGCATCATAAATTATAAAGAAACCATTAGGTTTTAATACTCTATTTACTTCTTTAAATATTTGATTCTTATTTTGTGAATAACATAATGTTTCTATAGCATATACCATATCAATAGAATTATCTTCAATCATACTTAGATTATGATAATCATTTTGAATTAAAGTTATATCATGTTTTTTATTTTTCTTATCTAAACCAGGATACAAATCAATTCCTGTAAATTTAACATTAGGATGCCTTTTTGCTAAATAAGCCATATTAGCACCTTGACCACATCCCAATTCCAGTACATTTTTAATTTCTAAATTGTCTTTTAAAATCTCACTTAATTTTTCTTCATGATATTCTTGATATTTTACACCTTTTTTGTGTATTCCATCATCTGATATGCCTATATGCATTTCTCCATTTTTTGATCCTGTCAAACGATATAAAAGATATTTTGTTTTTTTATAGTATCTAATAACATCATCATTAGAAAAAGTATCCTTTTCATAAATAAAGTCAAAATTTATTTTACTTCTTAACCATATTAAATCTTTTATTAGTTTTTTCTTGTATTGTTCCATAAATTTCCACATCCATTCATAAAAATTACTTATATATCAATTATATCAAAAATTGCTAATAATTGATATGTCATTACATAAAAATGTTAAAAAATAATATTTTATTTCTCAAAATAATTATCTTTATTTTTAAAATTGTTTTAAATCATATAAATTTTCTTTTATCATTCATTACTAATTTTTAATTCTTTTTCTTATCATTAAAAAATCAAAATTGTCTCTATAAATATCTTTTACAATTTGCTCATAAGAAAATGTTACATCAATTTGTACATCACCCTCATACCAAGAATTTGATATATAAAATTCGTTTTTATCTTTATTCAAACTAGTTATTACAATATAATGTCCTTCTTCAGCAAATATATTTGGATGTGGTCCTACTCCAATTATTGCCATATATCCTTCTTTAATCATTTTTATTACAGTTTGCTTCATTAATTCTGGATGGTTATAGTTAATTTTAATTATTTTATATTCTATATCCATTTTTTCTTCTATTAATTTATTTAAACAATATATTATCGACACTCCATTAATTCCTTCAAAATATCCTTCTGAAAGAAATCCATATTCATTAAATAGCATTTTTTTCGAAATAGAAATAGGATCTTCATCATATCCTAAACTTGCCAAAATAGTAGCTAATGAGGTTGGTCCACAACCATTCTTTTTTATTATCCAATTAGTATCTTCTAATGGTTCTGTATATTCATATTGTTTAAATCTTTTAGTTAAACGCCTTCCATATTTATTTGGACCTATCAAATCATATTTTCTGTCACTCATAGTAATTACCTCAAAGTTTATATTTTATTTTAAAAAAAAAATAGTCAGTAATAATTTATTAACTGACTATAATATAACATATATTTTAATTATTTTGGATATTTTTATCTAAAGTTCTCACTATTTTTTTTATATTGTCATTTCCAATTTGAGTAGTTGTAGTTTTAACATCAGGATCTTCATCCCACATATATACGCGATCTACTTCATGACTTTCTTTAAATGTTGATGATGCTAAATCTATATCCAATGAACTTTTATATTCGCCAAAAGCTATACCAAACATATTTTGATAACCATTAATTAACAATTCATAATTTGCTCTTGCCAAATATCCACCACCACAATTACTGATTTTCAAAGTCTTATCTTGTTGATATAAAATTGCAATTCTTCTTGAAATTACTCTATAAAAATCTAATAATTCTTTTCTCATTGATTTAAGGCCAATAATTTCAGCTAAATCCATTTCAAATAAATATTTGTTAATATCTTTGCATTGCTCTGGCCATTTATGATATTCAACTTGCTTATTTATATAACTATTCCAAATATTTTTAACAATTTCTGCAGTAAGATACTTTCCAATCATTAAAGCATTTTCTTCAATTTCAAGAGTATCATCAATTGCTCTTTTTTGGCTGGTCTGATAAATATTTACCTATCAAATTTCTTATTTCTGTTGTTTTTCCTTCACCATATCTTCCACTAGGCATAAAATATGTATTTATAACGCTTCTATCAAATTCACTCAATCTATAATTAGCTTTTATAATATAATCTCCATCAGTTTCACTATATATCATATCCATATGTGGTATAACTTGTTTTTCATTTGGATTCCAATTTATAGTTATAGACCAATCATTTTCAGCTTTTCTTTTAAAAAATCTTTGAAATAATTTTTCATTCTCATGTAAAGAATCTTGAACTGGCATTTTACTTTCAAAAAAATATAAAAAACTTATAAATTCAGATGTTAAGAATTGTGGTTCATATCCATTGTTAACTTTGTACATCATATATTCTACAATTAAATCATCTACTGTTAGATTGTGCTCTAAATTAACCATTTTATCACTTCTCCTTGTTGGTTATATATTTTACTACTTTTCTTTTAATATTGGAATACTTTTAATCAATTTAACAGGATAAACGCATGAATTTTTGAAACTTATGTGTTTTTATATTTAAGAATAAGAGAGTCAGCTTCAATTATTTTAAGAATATTATCCATCTCATTTGCAAAATCTAATGATAATTCATACATTATTAATTTCATACTTTTATTATAAATTGATTTAACTAATTTCATGATTATTAATGCAATTCTTCTGATTACTCCTAAATTTTTCGCTCCATTTTTTTCAAGTATTTTATTTTTATCTTCTTTAAATATTATATTCAATGGTGCATGCAAATTATTTTCTACTCCCCAATGTTTTCTTACTGCATCTGCAAAATCAATTATATTATTTTCAAAACTAACTATATAATGTCTTCTTTCTTCTGTTATTTCTCCTGTATTAATATTTTCTATTGTTTTTATTTCAAGACCAATTGATTTCAATCCTTTCCATTTTTCATATCCATTTAATATTATTTGTTAAATAATATTCTCTTGTTATTACCAATTATTTGAACAAGGAAATTTAATAACTAAATCTTTACATCTCAAATTAAAAGAAGTAAGTGATTCCGCTCTTATTTTCACTTACTTCACTCACATCAGCTCTTAATGATTATTTCTTCCAATTTTCAATTAAGATTTGATACTTAATTATATACCATTTGTTCTTTGATTGTTCTTTGATTTCACTACTTTTTTTACTTTTCTTTTTTGCGTGATATAAACTTTTGCTTTTATAAATTATTTTTCTCTCATTTTTATAGATTTTTTCTTTTTTTGAATTAGCTTTTTCTCTGTGCTACTTTATAATAATTAAGAATGTTTTGTTCTTTGTCGTGTTTGGTCTGGTTGTACTGGAATTTCATCACCACAAGATAATTTAATTAAATCTAGTGTTTCTCTTAAATTTTCTAAAGATTGTCTTACATCTTTTCTTAATTCACTTCTAGTTGTTACCTTTGCAATAGTGTTTACTAACCCATATTGTGAGATATTTTCTAATG
>CAOJUX010000012.1 GCA_948444795.1 uncultured Erysipelotrichaceae bacterium
TGCCCATTTCTTAGCTTCATAATCAAACCAACTACTATCACTTTCACTTGATTTTGTGACTGTTCCATTATTTGCTATTGTTACTGGAATAAGTCCATCTTTTACTACTGGATCACTTCCATTTAAAACGCTATCTCTAAATGTTACTGTACATGTTGTACTATTTGTTACATTTGTAACGATTGGTTTCCAACCAGCATTATCCCATGATCCTACTCCTCCTCCTACACATTCTACCTTTGGCGCTCTTTTTCCTTCTTCTTTTAAATAATTATATCCTTCATTTCTAACTCTTTCTGTTATATCTTCTCTTGTTTTATCTTTCTTTATATGTTCTACTTTAGTTATCACACTATTTGTTGATTTAAATACTACATTACAACTTGAATTTGTAGTTATTCCACTAATGTTTGGTTGCCATGCATTAAAATCCCAACTTGCTGATCCAACATTAGAACAACCCATATTTACTTGATAATCTCCTTTTTCTGGGAACTCTTTTGAAGTTACTCCATCTACTATTATACTTTCATAAATAGAAGCAAACTTAAGTGTACACACTGTTTGAGCTACAGTTAGATTTTTCACATATGGTCCCCATTTATCAGCAGTATCAAGCCACTCTATAGTAGCATCATTAGTACAATCAGCACTAACATACCTATATCCAGTACCTTTTTGTGGTATCTTACTACTTGCCTCATCTCCTATTAAAACTGCAAAAGTTACATCACCACGACTAAAATTGGGTACTTTTCCTTCTAGTATATTAAATGTTTTACTTGTCTCAAACAAGGCAAAACTTCTATACAAAACTACCCCAGTCACTATTAAGATTAATATCATAATAGATGCTATTACTACTTTTTTTTGTTTTTCATTTTTGACAAACTTTTTTAACTTCATACTTTTAACTCCTTACTATATATAAAAGTATAAATTAAAATTTTAAAGCTGTCATTTTCCTAAAAAAAATTGATTTATTATTAAATCAATTGTTAATAACTAAACTAGGCCTTATTAAAACTTTCCTAATTCATTTTATTAATAGCATCTGTTGCCAAATCTTTTGCACTATTTATAAGCCTTTTAGCTTGTCTTTTAGTTTTTTTACTTGCCATAAAATATGCAGTCATACCACATCCCGCTAGTGCACCTAAGGCTGTTGCCATCATTGTTTTTTTCACAATTAATCACTTCCTATAAGTAGTATTCACCAGTTAAGAAAATTTATGCATTAAAAATTCTTTTAAAGTAGTTTTTCTATCATTACTATATCTATTATTAACTGCCATTAAAAATGCTTTTTCTTCACCAACAAGAACTAAAGATTTTTTAGCTCTAGATATCCCTGTATATACCAGTTTATTATAAAGCATCTTATAATAATTTTTACTAATAGGCATTATAACATGTTTAAATTCACTTCCCTGACTTTTATGAATAGAAATTGCATAGGCATGTTTAATATTTATTAAATCATCCCTTTTATACTCTACATAATTACCATCAAAATTAATAGTAATAATATCTTTTTTATCTTTAGTATTTATTTTATAAATATACCCAATATCTCCATTAAAAATATTACAATCTGGATTATTAACAAGTTCTAATACCTTATCTTTTTCTCTATATATAATATCTCCAAACTTAATTTCTCTTTTTTCTAAACTTTTCTTATTAAATAAATCTTGTAACATTATATTTAAATTATCTATTCCATTTTCTCCTTTATACATAGGAGCAAGTATTTGAATATCTTTATCCGTTAAGCCTTTATCAATACTCATTTTACATATTTCTTTAATTACTTTAGATATTTTAGACGTATCAGTAATAAAAAAATTATAATCATCTTTTCGTTTCAAATAATCTCTGCTTAAATTACACTCTTTAATTTCTTTAGCTAAATAAGGTATATAAGAGTTATCACTTTGACGATAAATATTATGAAGTGGACTATAAGAAAATACTTTTGATGCAATTAAATCATTTAATATAAGACCCGCTCCAACGCTTGGAAGTTGATCTTTATCGCCAACAAAAACAATTTGAACATCTACACCTATTCCTTTCAAAAGTGCATCAAATAGATAAGTATCTATCATACTAACTTCATCTACTATAATTAATTTATGATAATTCTTATTATAAAGATTAACTTGAAAATCATTAGTATCTTTATTCCACTTCAGATATCTATGTATAGTAGAAGCTGGAAGTCCAGTCGATTCACTCATTTTTTTAGCAGCCCTTCCTGTAGGAGCCAAAAGAGCAATAGATGTAGCCACTTCTATAGGAGATAATTTGAAAGCTTCAATATAAATCCTTGTAATAGCATTAATTATAGTAGTTTTACCAGTACCTGGACCACCCGATATAATAGATATTCTATTTTCTAAAGCATTTAAAATAGCATTTTTTTGTTCTATATTATAAGAAACTTTAAACATATTTTCTAAATTATTTATTTTACTTTTAAAATCTTTAATATTTTTTTTAGGTAATCTATTTATTTCAAATAATCTATCTGCTATATCCATTTCCATTAAATAATTATCCATCAAATAATATTTAGTATCTACTATCTTTATAAGCCCTTTTAAAATTAAAGCATTTAAAATACTATCAAACTCTTCTTCATCAATTATAATTTTATACATAGTTCTTAAAGCACTATTTACCTCTTCTTTAAAATAATAAATATCACCAGTCATATCACTTAATTTTTTCATAGTATTTAAAGTACATTCACTTTTTCTAAGCAGTGAATCTTCTTTATTATTCATAACATATATTTTATCAATTCTATCAAAATCTATTATAGATTTAAAATAATAAATATTTTCTTCTAAATAAGTTTTAGTTTTATCTTTAAACTTATTAATTATTTTAGTAGCTTCCTTTATACTAAAACCTAATCTTTTAAGTTCAATTATCAAATCATCATTATAAGAATTATTTATTATAGATTCATATATTTTTAAAGCTTTAGCTTTAGAAAGTTTAGGTACTAAATCTAAATTATTTATATTCTCTTTTATTAAATCTATAGCATTATCTCCTAAAGTATCAACTATTAATTTAGCAGTAGTCTTCCCACATCCTTTAATTAAAGGACTTGCTAAAAAATCTATTACAGCATTCCTCCCAGTTGGTGCTTCTTTAGTATAACTATTAAACTTATACTGATACCCAAACCTTTCGTGTTTAATATATTCTCCTTCTAAAACATAAATTTCAGTATCATTAGCATCCATTAAAACCCCAGTAATAGTAATCACTTTTTTAACGTATTTTAAAAGAGCTTCTTGATCTGTATCAGAAACTCTAAAAGTTCCCACAAAAAAACCATTATCTCCTGCAAAAATTACATGATTTATCTTTCCTTTAATCATAAAACGCCTTTCCTAGTTAATTTTGTAATTTCTATTTATATTTTGTATATCTTCTCTCCACCCAAAACCTTATCAATTTTATTTTCTTTAAATATTTACTTTATTCCAGCTATTGTTTATCTAACAATTTTCATCAAAAAATCTAAATTAATTTATTAATATCTATTTTATCACATAATTGCATAAAAATCTCAAATATAATTGCAATTTCTATTTTTAAAAATTATCATTCATTAAAAATCAAAAATATTTATCTGCTTAATTCCATTATTAGAATAATCTTCTTTTGTTAAAGTAGTAATATATTTTTCAGAATCTTTTTCTTTAGTATTTGTTAATTCAACTATTTCTTTAAACGATAATGGATTTATTCTAAAACTAACATATCTACCAGATAAGTCGGTTGATAATTTAAGCAGAGTCATTCTACTATTTGAACACGTAACAAAAATACTGTAATTATTTGTATTTCTAAGTGAATTAATCCTCTTTTCAAAATCTTCTATTTTTTGTATCTCATCCAAAAAAAACATAATATTTATTATCATTAACTTTTAATGATTCAAAATTAATATAAATAATATTTTCTTTTTTAATTCCTGACTTAATAATTTCATCCATAATTTGATTTAAAATAACTGATTTTCCACTTCTTCTCATTCCATATATTATTTTTGTAAAGTTATTCAACTGTACTGGAATAACTTTTTTTGTTAAAGCAAGTAATCAATACAATATTTGTATCAATTTCTGAAACTATTTCTAGTAATAAGTAAATACATTATTTATCTATTTTGGTGATTATTTATTGAATCAAACCCTTATTTCTTTGTATCACTATATTCTAATTTCTCATTTCTTATTTAAAATCAAAAAATTAAACATCATATCCCAGCAAATAAAGTTCAAACAAAAGAGCATCATAAGTATTATCAATCTCTACTATATTCTTACTAATCTTATAATTATGTAAATCTCTCCAAATACTATATAAATGATTATAATTATTAAGCATTAAATCTTTTTCTGAACCAACTGAATTAATCATTTTATTATAATACTCATTCATAGTCTTAATAATAAATTCATCAAGCTTTTGATAATCTCTATTACCTATTCTTTCTACTAAAATTGGTTTATCTTTTCTTATAAATGGTATTTTAAATTTATTATTAAGAATATTTAAATTAACATCAATCTTACCAATTGATTTATTATCAAGATCAATTAAAAAACTTTTAAAAGAAGTATCATTAAACATTAGTCTTCACCCTACATAAATTGTACTATTATTTTAAATATTTGTAAATTATTCTAACTATAACTTTACAAAATAAATTAATAATCACTCTAATTTTTCTGTAATACTAATAAAAAATTCACTACTCCATATCTTTAAACTCAGAATCACCTCTAGCTAAACCAGATAATAGTATTTCTTAAATAATCTCTAAATTATTATAATTATTAAGAAGACTCAAAATAAAGCATACTCAAAAGAAATATAAGAAGAACCATAAATACTTCCCGCAAGTAAATAAGCTGGTGTATTTATATCAGTCTCATATAATCCATTTATTATCTTAAATAATTTTTTGTTCTTAACCTATCTAGATAACTTTTATTAGAATAACCCTCAAAACCACTCTTAGCCATACTATTAGTAATTATCATATTTTTCAATAATTAATAGTGGAAATCAAACTTTTTTAGCTATTTGCTTTAAATTTTTGCGTACACACACTTTTCTAAAATAAATTATAATTCTTGACATAAGAATATCCAGCAAGTAATTTTCATTTTACATGCTGGATATGATACTAATTTAGTTTATTTCATCATTATGTTCTCAAAAAACAAATACTAGGAACTGCTATGCTGGTGAGAGAACTACGCGGAAACTGTCGTAGGAATTAGCACCACCAGCCCTACGATTAAAAGAAAATATACCAGCTGAGGTAATATTAAAATTCCATCCACCCCGGATTAGCCAATAACCTTCATAATTTAAGAACTGCTTATTGTCCACATTCCAACCATTTGTTTCTCCTGTTGCGTCTCCTAGTATCTTATTACCTACACTTTCTGCTGTATATCTATCTATATATCTATCTGCTATACTTGATGGGGTTAATCCTGAATCATGTGCCACTTTATTCAAATTTCCCATTACAAGTTCTCCAGATCCTCCTGATGTATCATATATTCCTGAAATATTATCTGTTGTACTTGCATGATATCCTGTAGCTGTATTATAAGCATTTTTACATCCGCTAGAACTTAAATTGTCTGAAACAGATGAACCTGCGCATCCTGTTATACCTGTGCTACTAGTATTGATCCATACTTCACTATTTCCTCTTCCATATTTACTGTTTGTAAGATATGCCATTGCACCCCACTCGGTATTTTTCATCATATGGGAGTCTAATCCTCTATTAAAGTTATATGCTGTATTATACATGGTACTTCCATCTATACTTCTTAAACTTGCTATATTTGGTTTTACAGTAGGTGCACTTGTAGTTCCTGTCGTTTCAAATTTTCCTACCCATATTCCATTTACTCCAAGACTCGTAAACGCGGGATGAGTCATCCATTTTCCAGCTGAACAAGTTCCTACGTTTCCTGCTACATTGGTTGCTATACATTCTGTATTAGAATTCGTTGTATTTTCACTATTAAATTCTATTTCTATTAACTTAGCTGTAGAGTCTGTTCCTGTTGTCCATAACTTATATCGATATTTTGGTATCCAGACAAAATATCCTTTTATGGCAGAATCTGGTATTGTTGCTCCAACACTATATGTATCTGCTCCATTTAGTATTACGGCATTTGCCCATTTACTCGTATCATAATCAAACCAATCATTTGCTGTTTCGCTTGATTTTGTTACTGTTCCATTATTTGCTATAGTAACAGGTACTAAACCATTTTTAATCACTGGATCGCTTCCATTTAATGCACTATCTCTAAATGTTACTGTACATGTTGTACTATTTGTTACATTTGTAACGATTGGTTTCCAACCAGCATTATCCCATGATCCTACTCCTCCTCCTACACATTCTACCTTTGGCGCTCTTTTTCCTTCTTCTTTTAAATAATTATATCCTTCATTTCTAACTCTTTCTGTTATATCTTCTCTTGTTTTATCTTTCTTTATATGTTCTACTTTAGTTATCACACTATTTGTTGATTTAAATACTACATTACAACTTGAATTTGTAGTTATTCCACTAATGTTTGGTTGCCATGCATTAAAATCCCAACTTGCTGATCCAACATTAGTACATCCCATATTTACTTGATAATCTCCTTTTTCAGGGAATTCTTTTGCATTTACTCCATCTACTGTTATACTATTATAAATTGAATCAAATTTTAAAGTACATACTGTATTTGATGCATCTAAATTAAGTACAAGTGGTGCCCACTCATCTTCATTCCATCTTATTTTAGCACCATTTGTACAAGCATCATCTCTAGCTACATACTTAAATCCTGTGCCCTTTTTAGGTATTTTAGTCCCAATTTCATCTCCTATTAAAACAGCAAAAGTTACATCACCTTTACTAAAATTAGGGACTCTCCCTTGTAATATATCAAAACTTTTAGTTGTTTCAAACAAAGCAAAACTTCTATATAATAGTACACCACTGGCTACTACAAGTAATGCTATAAATGAAGCAATTATTATATTTTTTGTTTTTTATTTTTAATAAACTTTTTCATATTTTCTCCTCTTCTCTATTTTATATAGGTATTGTAAATATCTTATTTATAAATACATTATATATTAATAATATAATTATTTCAAGTTCAATTTAAGTAAATAACGATTTTAATAAATTAAAAAAATTATTTAATCCTCCTGAAGCAATTTTTTCCACATTTTTAGCAATAAAAATACCTGTATCAGTAGTTTTATTGCTATAATCGGCATCATTTCTAATAACATAATCATTTACATCTATAGGTTTATTCTCCTTTATATCTTGTTCAAATTTTTTAATACTTTCATTAGTAAGTTGAGTCTTTTTAGATAGTTTAGACTGATAATATCCTGACTCATTTGCAACATATAAAAATATAAATGTTACAAATAAAATCTTTAATCCTATAAAAAAATAATTTTTTTTCTTTTTATCCTTCTTCATCAGTAATAACCTCCTGTAAAGCTTTACTTAATATTTTCAAAGTATTGTTAACTTCATATATACTATTATATTGTCCTCCGAGTTCTATTAATATAGAATGGTTACTTAAATCTTGATTATATATTCCATTAACATTAGCCCCTCCTTTTATACTAACACCTCTACTTATATTCTCATTTATACTCTTTAACTTATCATTTACTTTATTTGTAAACTCTAAATTTTTTTCATATCCTTCATAATCCTTACCAACCACAAACAAAACTTTAGCATATGAATCATTTGCATCTTTAAATGTAGTAATATCATAATTCATACTATCTCGATGTAAATCAATAAAATATTTTAAAGTATTATTTTTCTCTTTAGCATCTTCTATTAATAATCTACTAGCATTATAAGAATATTTATACTGCCAATTATTAGCCCGTAGTACTTCTGCTATATTATTGGTTTCAACTAAAGTAGATATTCCCGCATCATTTAATGATTCTCTTAATATATAACTAGCCATTAAAACACTAGGAGTTATATTATAAGATTCATTATTTGTATTTTGATATCCTTCTGTTTGATGAGTATTATAAATATAAACTATTGGTGAGGAATTATTATCATTTCCTTCATAAGGATCTTTTACATAAGGAGTTTCTTTTCCAACTATTTCTTCTTCAATTTCTTTATTTTGATTATTTATACCTAAAGTATATTTAAGTAAAAAATCTTTACTATCAAGTGAAAATAAATCATACATAACAGGCTTTTCTTTTTTATTATTTAAATTATAATCCACTAAATAAGTAATTAATTTATCATTATCTATATTTTTTAAAAAATAATTATAAAATTTAGTAAAGAAAAAAATAAAACTAGTTATTAAAAAAATTAAAAATGTAAGTACTTTATATTTTAATTTTAATTTTTTTTTAGTTTTAAGCCGCCTCATAAAAATCACCAAGTTTATTATAATAAATAAAAATTAAAAAAAATGTTGAAACATAGTTACAACAATATTTTTTTTAAAGAATCAGCTATAATATCACTTGCTACCTCAAGTATATGTTTTATATCAAAGCTAGTCATTAAATTATCTTTATTTTTTAAAACCAAAGGCATTCCAATAGTAATAATAGGAATATTAAAAGTTTTTTTATTTATTTCTTTTAAAGAATTAAGAAGTGATCCAGGAATTATTCCTGTATCATTAACTTCAATTGTCTTACTTAAATATTCTATAGATTTTGTATACATTGAATCAATCATAAATATAACATCGGGTTTTATATCTTCCACAACCATTTTTATTAAATTAAAAGAATCAATTCCTGTCTTTTCCGTTATTGATGGATTAAATAAAGCAATTTTAGGGATAGTTAGAAGATCTTTATATAAATTAGTAGCTATTAATTTATTTGTTGTACAAACTCCTAGAGAATCAGGAATAACTGAATCATTTCCAAGTCCAATAATCAAAACTTTTTTATTTTTACTATATTTTTTTAAAAAGCTTTTAATTATTCTAGCAAGTTCATCTCTTAACATATTTTGTTTTAAAAATAAATTTTCTAACTTAAAATCTAAAACAAAATAATCTCCTACTTCTTTTTTTAAGCTCTTTTTAATATCTTTACTAACTATATAATGAGTAGTTTTATAAAAGGACGTTTTATTTTCTTCAATTATATCTTTTTTATCTATTTTGGAAATATTTGCATCTAAAAATAAAGTTTCTTTCATTCTATTCACCAAAATTTAGTATAACCAGAGCAAAAAAAAATATGCTTTTGCATATCAATTTTTTAAATTACCTATAGATATACTCCATCATCACGTACATATGTTCTCCACTTTTTTTAGTATCAACTTTTTCTTTAAATTTTTTAAGATTAGTAGCAGCCTCTTCTATCTCTCCTGCACCTAGTTTAACTTCTATTGCTCCCCATTTCCCGTCAAAAGTTTAAGGATAAAGTCAACTTCAAAATCTTTATTATTTCTATAATAAAATAACTTGGCATTTAGTGCTTCAGCATATATTTTTAAATCTCTATAACACATATTTTCAAATACTAATTTTACATTTTATACCATTTTTATTTTACATTTTATACTTTTCTATTTTTTTAATATTCATAAATCAATTTAACTAAATTATAATCATGATTTTTATAATAATAGCTAGTCACAATTTTAAGGAAATACTTGCAAAAGTCCTTATATTCTGGTAGAATTATTAAGAAGTTTGGAAAGGAGATTTTTATGCCTAATATAAAAAGTTCAAAAAAAGCAGTAAAAGTTATTGCCAAAAAAACTGATAATAACCATGAACTAAAAGCTAGAGTTAAAAATCTAATTAAAAATTGTGATTTAGCTATTAAAGATGGGGATAAAGAAAAAGCAACTGCTCTTTATAATGATATGAAAAAGAATATCGACCATGCTACAAGTAAAGGTTTAGTTAAATCAAATACTGCTGATAGACAAAAATCTAGATTATCTAAGAAAATTAAAGAAATGAAGTAATATTATTGGAACTTCATTTTTTTTATGTTATTATGATTTTAGGTGATAAAAAGTGAAATTTATACTAAAAAATATCATAGCAATAATCTGTTCTATAATAATTATAGGAGTAGCTTTAAATATTAATAAAATATCTCATTTTATAGTTAACCATTTATATATGACCAATAATATAGTTATTCCTGACGCTAACGAATATAAAAAGAAAGACGAATATTTATATATTCAAAGTAGTAGAGACTATATTCCTTTAAGCTATGGAGATATATTAAATATATATTATTCTATCACTAATAATGGTTTTAAAGAATTTACTTTCTACTGTCCTTCTGAATATGGAAATTGTGTAAATGATGTATCTACTATAAGTAACGATCCTGAAATACTTACTTATATAAATAACTTTGTTCATCCTTTTAATGGTTTTTCTAATATTGAAACTACTATATCAGAATCTGGTGAGGTAAACGTTAAAGTAAATTATTTATATACAGAAGAAGAAATAAATAAAATAAATGATAAAGTAAATAAAATATATAAAGAAAATATTACCGCAAATATGAGTGATTATGATAAAATTAAAACTATCCATGATTATATAATTAACCATACTAAATATGATGTTGAAAGAAATGAAAAAGGAACTAGTAAATATAGTTCTAACAAAGCAAATGGCGCTTTACTTGAAGGCTATGCAACTTGTAGTGGATATACTGATGCTATGGCTATATTCTTAGATAAAATGAACATTAAAAATTATAAAATAGCCACTGAACTTATGCAAACAGATATTACAGGACATGTTTGGAATGCTGTATATTTAGATGGAAAATGGCTTCATCTCGATCTTACTTGGGATGATCCAGTAAGTTCCAGTGGTACAGATTACTTACAACATAAATATTTTTTAATTACTGATAAGGAATTAAAAGATATTGATAATAGTGGTGATATTATTATAAAAGATCATATCTATAATGGTAGAATATATAGAGAATTCAAAGCTTAATAATTTAAAAAGTTATTAACATTTACTTGATATGTCATTGATCTAACTCATTAAATAAACTAGCAGAATCAATATAGCCTTGTCTTCTTCCCTCTTTTAATTCTTTCATAATAATATCTGATTCTTCTAGTGCTTTCATAAGTTTTGAGATGGCACATTGTCTATCTAATAATTAAATAATTAGTTTGTTCCTCAAAAAAACTAGAACCTACTTAGTTCTAGTTAAAGTTTTACTATAATCATTAAGAACACTATTAGCATCATTAATTATTAAATCATTTGCTTTATAAAATCCTTCATAATCAGTATCACTCTTAGAATACTCATTAAGTACTCTAACACCTATATATGTATATTTTCCACCAATAACTAAATCAATTGCTTTATCTATATCAGAAAGAACTCTTACTTTACCATTTTCATCACGAAGAACATAACCATCAGTATTTCTTTTTAAATCATAATCTTTATGATTATTAAAATACGAAGTTTTACCATTCTTAAATTTCTTATTTACATAAATTTTAGCATCTTTTGAAATATTAAATTCACTATTCAAATTTGGCATAGAAGCAAGTATATCCCTAACCTCTTTACCTAAAGATTCTTCGAATGCTAAATCTTCTTCATTATTTCCTTTTTCGTTTTCTTTATTAATCGTATTTTCATCTTTTACTGCATCATTATCAATTGCTTTTTCATTACTATATCTGTTATCAACTGGTTTCTCTGGTTCATTATCTTTTTTATTACATGAACTAATACCAACACCCGCTGCTATTATCACTGAAAGTACTGCAGCCCCCATAGCAGCTTTTTTCCAATGTCTCTTTGCTAATACTTTCAAACTTTTTTTATTACTTTCAGTATTATTTAAATTTTTAGCAATTTTCACTTTATTTGGTTTTACATAAGTAGATTTTTTAAATAATTTACCATCATAATCAAATTTATAGCCAGCAAATTCATAGCCTTTATTTAAATATTCTTCAAATGTTTTTAAGTCATATACAATAGCAAATTTTTTATCTTTTTTAGAAATAACTACATAAGCACTAATAGTACCAACAGTTTCTTTGTTTACAAATTTATTAGTAGCATAAATCTTTCCTTCAGTATCATTCTTAACATTTATAGCACCATTTACAAATTTATTAGCATCTTTATAATATATAACATCATCAGTTAAAGATACAAAATCCCCAATATTAAGATATTTATTTTTAACTTTACGTTTTGCTTTTTCTAAAGATATCCTATTATTAACTTTAGAAAATAATCTATTTTTTAAATCAGAACTTATATCATATTCATCAATAATACAATTTACATCACTTTCAAATTTATCTAAATCTTTAGCAGTTTCTATATCTTTAGAAATAAGACGACTTGTAAGTTCATTCAAAATCTCTTCCATAATAGTGCCTACAGTTTCATTAAACTCTTTATCATTCTTCATATAAACTTCGTCTTTTGAAGCCATATCATAATTATTTAAAAGATTTAATAAATCTACCCCATCCATTTTTGGGATTTTTGATATAATATTATTTGTTTCACTTAAAATCATTTGTTTAATTTGTATATCCTCTCTTAACATACTAATTAATAAATTTTTATTGAATTCTGTTAAAGAAAGCATTTTAGTACTATTTTGAAAATCATCTAAATATTTACTAAGTTCTTCTAAATCTTCTAAACATTTACAATCCATAATACTAACATTAAACCTTTCAACAAATGAATTTACCTCAGGTAATTTTATAATTTTATCAAAAGTAATATTTTTTCCAGATTCTTTTATTTTATCTATTAATGTAGAAATTTCATCATCAAGAAGATTTTCAGCTTCTTTATTATCTTTTCTAATAAAATCAATATTTAAAATCCCTTCAAAAACTTCAAAAAATGATTCATCCGCATCTTTAATTTTTTGATTATATTTATCTAGTAAACATTGATAAATTTCAGAATTATCTTTCTCGGAAATATATCTACCATTATTACTAAATTTTAAAAGACTATTTAATAAAATTTCTTTAATTGATTCATATTCATCAAAAGTTATTTTAAATTCTGCCATTTTTTCATTACTTAAAAATTCATCTTTATATATTTTTTCAATTAACTTATGTTTTTCTAAATCATCTAAATGGTCATAATCAAATTCATTAAAAACAGCAATAATCTTTTGATAAAATTTTAAATCTAAATCTTTATTATTAATACATATAATGTCTTTATTTTCGGTATTAATAAAACTTTTACATAACCTCTTTAAAGTATCTTTAAAATCTTTATACTCCATAGCAGATAATCCTTTTGATTCTAAAAATTTTGCACATTCATATGCCTCTAATTTATTAATAGAATCAATAAACTCTTCTCTATCCTCTTTTTCATTAAAATTAAAATCATAATCTTCTTTATATTTTTTTAAAAATTCTTTAGCATAAATCTCCATATTTTCCATAAAATGTCCATCCCCCTTTGATTTGAAGGTATTTTAACACTTTTTAATAAATTTGTCAATTTTTTCTATAGTTTCACTAAAATTATCATAATTTGTATCAAACCAATTAATATCCATCTGATTATTAAACCAAGTATATTGTCTTTTAGCATAATGTCTAGAATTTTGTTTTATTTTATTTTTAACTTCTTCTAGAGAATATTCTTTATTAAAATAAGGAATAAATTCTTTATAACCTATTGCAGTAGATAATATTTTAGCATTAGGATATTTTAAAAATAAACTTTCAGCTTCTTTTTCAAGTCCTTTTAAAAACATTTCGTCTACTCTTTTATTAATTATGTTATATAAATTATCTCGATTTGTTGTTAAACCGATATAAATAACATCATATAAAGGTTTCAATTCATTTATAACTGTATCTTTATTTAAAAAGTTTATTAGTCTTTTACGATTATTAATATGGATATTCATATTTGGATCTTTTAAAAGTGCTTTTTCATATAATTCTTCATTCGATAAATTATCATAAGTATTATTACTAATATCTGTACTAAAATTATAACTATATAATAATGCTTTCAAATATAAACCAGTTCCTCCTACTATAATTATATTTTTATCTTTATTATTATCAATTATTTTTCTTCCATCTCTTTGATAATCACAAACCGAATAATTATCAGAAATATTTAAAAAATCAATCAAAAAATGAGGGATATTCTCCATCTCTTCTTTTTTTATTTTAGCACTACCAATATCAAGTTCTTTATACACTTGAACAGCATCACAATTTATAATAATTGCATTTAATCTTTTAGCAAGCTCTATACTAAGTTTTGTCTTTCCAACACCAGTTGGCCCTACTATTGCAATAATCATAATTTACCTCAAAACTCGCTTTAGCTCTAATTCATATTTTCTAAATAAATCTCCTAAATCTAAATTAGCATAAGAGAAATTATCAAAATCTATATCTTTATCTATTAAAAATTTATCTACAAAGTATTCTTCTACTCCAAATTTCCTTGCTTCCTCATAAAATTTTGAAACTAAACTATTTTTATCTTCTTTCAATAATTTTAATTTAGAAAAATCAGATAAAACTAAAATATTTCCATCTTCTATTTTTTTTACATCTAACAAGCCTCTAAATTCTAATTCTAATAAATACTTTCTTTCCCAAATCCCAAAATTATTATTAATTTCTTGTTCTTTTACCCCTTTTAAAGCATCTATTTTCAAAAGCATAAAATACTTTATATCAAAATTTTCAAAAAATTTTTTTACTAAAGGTCTAAATCTAAACTTTGAAATCTCTCTTTTTTTATAAATTCTCAAATCTACAACTTTAATATAAGAAATTAATTTATCACAAATATTTTCTATATTAACATTTGGATTTTTTTCTAAAAACATTTTTTCAAGTATTTTTATATCAATTAAATCTACTCTATCAAATCCATACTTCAAAAAACCCAATATTAATTGTTCAGCTTTAATATTCATTTTAATCCACCCTCAAACAATAGCATAGTTTAACACATTAAAAATTATTATTCAATGTTAATTTTTAACACAATACTATTTTTTTACTTTCTTCTTTGTTTTATTCTTTTCTCTTATTTTTTTCATCAATTCAAGTTCTTTACCATTTTCTTTCTTTAAATTAGGAAACGCTTCTAACAAACGTTTTGGATAAGTTTTATATCTTCCTACACGTTTTTTTAATAGCTGTTCAAGCATACCAGGAATTTTTGAAAGCTTTTCTCTTTTTAATTCTTCACAAACAATAATTCTATTACGCAAATTATAAGCAATAATAAATGAATAAATACAATCTGTAACAAATATTATAAAAATAATAATAGCTAATATTAAAAAAATAAATCTAGAAAAACGATTTAAAAATCTATCAATAATTGGATGAGTTATATAAACTACAAATAAAGTCCCCAAACCAAATAAAAGAGAATTTAAAAGGCAAACTCTACCATTTATATTAAATCTTTCATGACTATAATCCCACCATTTATTATGGAATATCTTTTCTAGCAAAAAACTAGTTATATATTCAAGAGCAGAAGTTAAAACTACCCCAAGTAAAAAAACAATCACAGGATCACTTTGAAATCTTAATAATACTAAATTAATAAAAACTCCTCCAAAGCCATATATTGGACATATTGGACCACATAAAAAACCTCTATTAACTATTTTTTTTTGATTACAACTACAATATATAACCTCACAGATATAACCTAAAAAACTATATATTATAAATGTTAAAAATAAATACGATATATTCATTGCAATCTCTCCTATTATCAATTATAACATAAAAAATTTTAATTTCATAGTTAGTATAAATTAAGAATACGATATTCCCAAATAAGTTTAACAGATTAAATTAAAATTTATCATTAATAAAAATAGTAAAAAATTAACATATTTTTGTTTAAGGTACATATATTTTAGTGAATTGAAAGGAAGATTTTATGATAAATAAACAAGGTATATGGTTTGTTACTCTCTTTAGTTTGATATTAGTACTTAGTATTTATTATATAACTGTTAAAGATGATAACTTACTAAGCATTAAAACAAGTAATATAAAAAATGAAGAAACTACAAAAGTAGATATTGAGCCAAGTAGCTTACTTGTATCATTAAGGGTTAAAGATGAAGAAGAAATGATAAAAGAAATGGAAAACCTTCAAACTATTCTATTAGATGAAACAGCGTCACTTCAAGAAAAAAATGATGCTTATAATTCCTTACAAACTTTAAATAATATTAAAGGAACATCTGAAAAACTTGAAAAGAAAATTAAAGATAATTTAAATTTAAATGTTTTTGTAAAAATTAAAGATAATCAAGTTAATGTTACTGCGATATCTAAAGATCATAATAAGCAAATAGCTAATAATATCATTAGATTAGTACAAGAAGAATATGAAAATGAAATGTATATAACAGTTAAGTTTCAAGAATCATAAGCAAAATCCCCGCACCATTAAATCTAAAGCTTCATAAAATACTGTAGATAGAGTAATTTAAGAAAGCGAGGATATGATGAAAAAAAGTATACTAACAAATCGTGAGCAAGAAGTATTTGAGCTTTTAGTTTTAAATAAATCTACAAAAGAAATAGCAGAATTTTTAGGAATTAGTGAGAAAACCGTCAGAAATCATATTTCTAATGCAATGCAAAAACTGGGAGTTAAAGGTCGTGCTGGAGCTGTTGTAGAACTAATAAAACTAGGAGAAATAACTATATAATTTTTAAAATTCATCTTTTGATGAATTTTTTTAATATTAAATAATATATTTTTAATAGGTGATGAAAGCTATGTTTAAAACAAGCATTATTAGAAGAATAACTATTTCTTCAATGGCTTTAATTATTCTTTTAGTATATTATTTATTTCCTGTTAATATAGCTCAAAATAAATATCCAGAAACTTTAAGCTATAATGAAATAAATAAAGGAGTAGTATATCTTTTAAACAAAGATAATTTAGTATCTAGAGTAAATGTAATCATGAACAAAAAAAATGAAACTTTAGAAAAAATTAAAGAAATTATTTCTACTATTACTATTAATAGTAACAAAAAAGATTATATACCTAATAACTTTTATCAAGTAATTCCCGAAGGTACCGAAATTATAAATATATCTTTAGATAACAAATTACTCAAAATTGATTTTAATGAATTACTTTTAAATACTGATAAAATACATGAAAGAAAAATAATAGAAACTTTAGTTTACTCTTTAACAGAATTTGAAGAAATTGATAATATTATGATTTTTGTAAATGGTGAAAAATTGGAAAAATTACCTCAAACAAATGAAATATTGCCAGATTTACTAAATAAGGATTTTGGAGTTAATAAAACTTATAATTTTGATAGCATCAAAGATACTTCAAAAACTATAGTTTATTATAGTTGTAAAAATAATAACGAAACTTATTATATCCCTGTTACTTTTATTGAAAATAATAATGATGAAAAAGTTGAAATAATAATTGAAAAGCTAAAAAACTCTCCCCTTTATGAATCAAATTTAATAAGTTATTTAAACACTAATGCCAAAATTACTAATTATGAAATATTAGAGCAAGAAATAAAATTAAGTTTTAATAAATATTTACTAGATGATATTAAAGATGATAAATTATTAGAAGAAGTAAAATATACTTTATATTTATCAATTAGAGATACCTATAATGTAAATAAAATTGAATTTTCTATAGAAGATAGTCAAAATTATTCAAATTTAGTAATAAATTATCTTGAATAATTAAAAATATTATTATATAATCAGTATGTAGTGCTGATTTGTCTTCGTAGCTCAGCTGGATAGAGCATACGCCTTCTAAGCGTACGGTCGAGTGTTCGAATCACTCCGAAGACACCAGATTGATAGGAAACTCGAACTTCGAGTTAAAATAGTAAAACGAGCTTGATAAAAGCGCGTTTTTATGTTATTATGAATGTGTCAAGGAAACTTGCATAAAATAAAAAAAGAGGAACATTCGATCTTGCAAGTGAATGTCGCCTCTAATTAAATTAGTTGTGACACTCTATCAGTGCTGAAGAGTGTCTATTTTTTTATTGCTAACACCAATAAGGTAGAAAGTAACAAAATGATAGCAATGAGCTTTAGAACTTTCACTATAAAAGTCTTAGTTTTCATCAATATCTACCTCCCCTCTTTTTCAAGATTGAAGGACGACACTCACATCAAATGTTCCTATTAGGATTATATAATATATTGTAACATTAAGACAAGCAAACTTGTAAAAAAATTGACTTTTTTTTCAAGAGTTATGTTACAATGGTTATAGGAATTAACCTTAATGCGAATTTCCAAACGTGGTTTACTCACGCACCAGATTGATAGGAAACTCGAACTTCTATGTTTCGAGTTTTTAATATAACTTAAAATGTGATAAAATATTTATGGAAATTAAATTTGCCAATTACAAATTACAATAAAAACACACTTGCATAATGATTTTATCATTATGCATATAGATAGCGAGAGATGATAAATATGTTAGTATATAAAAATACTTTTGATAATATCAAAACATCAAATTATGATTTTCCTGTTGAAGATCAATTTTATGCTTCAGAAAATGAAGCAATCGTTGCTGATGGAATAACTAGAGATCCTATTGGAATTAGTAATTTATCAACTTGTACTCAAAGTGAGTTTTTAAAGAAATATCCAAGACCTAGTGGAGCTGAATTAGCTGCTAAGGAAATTTGTAATACGTTTTCAAATACTACAGGAACATTAAAAACCAGATTAATTAAATGCAATAACAGTGTTAAGAAACTAAATAATATACATATATCTAACTGTGACTATTTAGAAAATGATTATTTTGGGGCTGTTGCTTCTTGTGTTAATATTGAAGGTATGGCTTAACATATGCTTATATTTGTGATTGTGGAGTAATTATATATGATAATTTAGGAAATATTAAATTTCAAACAGAAGATGATAAAGAACTTTATAGTGACCCCTTTATAAATAAAATAGGAATTCCATGGTATTTGCCAGAAGCACGGGCTATAGTTAGAAGAGATTATAGAAATAATTTGAATAATATTCAAAATGGCACATGTGTTTCATTTGGTGCTATTACTGGTGAAGATTCTGCTATAAATTTTATAAAATCAGGTCAGATAGAGTTATCAAATGGTGATTTAGTTTTAGTCTATAGTGATGGCTTCACTAATTTTTTATGTAATAATGAATTTATTTCACAAATAATTAATTTTAACAAAAATAAATTTGAAAATTATATAGAAATGAAATCTCAAAGTGATTATGAAAAATATGGTAAAGAAAAAACACTTGTATTATTTAAAATTTAAAAGTTGTTGAGCTTCTCTCTTTTGGCACCATTAGAAAATTTGTTCATATATATGATTTTAGTAAAGAACATGACAATAAAGGAAAAGATGATTTTGAATTGGAATTATAGAAATTGTTTTAATAATATTTAAATAAGATTAAAAAAATGATATAATTAAGGAAATTAAGGGAGGAATAATCATGAATTTAGTGAAATATTCGAGAATGTCAGAAGAAGAAAGAATGAAATATTTGCAAAACATTGATGAGCAAAATAAAGAACTTATGGAACATTCTGCATCAGCATTAAAAAGGATAAGAGATGGAAAACCAGTTAATGTAAACCTATTAAAGGAAATGTCTGAACCAGAAATGAGATTATATTTTATAGGCAATAATTATTTTCAAAGTATTGATGAATTATTACAATATTGTAAAGTTAATAAATTATCTACAAATGAATCAGGTATTTTAGAATATTATAAAAATCTTGCAGGTCGTAGTGATGTAATAAAGAAACAAAGTAATGCAACATTTATGCTATATACTGTTATTGATGAAGACGGATATGGTATTTATAATTACGAAAGAAGTATATATCGTGGCCAATTTACTTGGGAATATAGTCATGGAAGTATAAGAGAAATGTATAAACCTTTTAGAGAAAGAGGTATAATTTTTGAAGATGATATTTATGCTAAACAAGATGATGAAAATAAACAACTATTAAAAATGTGTAAAGAAAAAAATCTATTTAGTGGAAAAATAGGTTTTTAAGTAGCAATTAAAAAATTGCTACTTTTTCTATCTTTTTCAACTATTTTAAAATCTTTGAACCAATTATGTTTTTTGCTTTTATAGACGATAATCCTTGGGTTAAAATCACAGCTTTCAAAAATATCTAAAATTTTTTCCCTTTACTTAAATCGATAATAACTTTTTTTCTTTTATTAATAAATTATGACATGTTATTACCTACTTTGTTACTTAACATATAGAAAAAGATAGTTATCTTTCCCTATCTATTTTTATGGGTACAGTTTAATGGTTAGATTGAATGTGTTTTCTTTTTATAATTCATTATCGTTTAAATAATATAAGAATAAGTAGAATAATAACGATTAAAGTAAAGATTAAAAAATCTTTTTAGTCACTACATCCACTCTCCTTCTGGAGGTAAGTAGTCAACTGTTAAAGTATTCCAATTTAGTAAACATTATGAGGCTCTAAAACCATCAAAAAAGAAACTATAATTTATATAATTTCTTTTTTTTGATTTAAGCTTAAGCCACTTTTTCTTCTTCTTTAATTTTAATTACTTCTTTATTTTTGTAATTTCCACACTTAGTACAAGCACGATGAGGTCTTATAACTGCTCCACATTTAGAACATTTATCTATAGCCCCTACCTCTTTTTTTAAGTGAGTACGACGCATTCTTTTTTTAGTTTTTGAAGTTCTTCTAAAAGGAACTGCAAATCTTTGAATATTAAGTTCTAACATAAATCTCACTCCTTCCCATCCACAAATAGTTCATTTAATTTTGACCATCTTGGATCAATTTTATCTCTATTTTTATTAACCAGTTCCCAGCCTTCACCTTTGAGTGATAATTTATCACTATTTTCTTTGGTTGCACTAATGGGAATCTCTAGTACAATATTTTCCCATAAAATTTCACTAATATCAAGTGTATTTTGACTTTTTTCATAAAATTCTTTAGAAAAAGTGCTAAAATCTTCTACTTTTTCTTCTAATTTAAAATTAAAAGGATAAGTAATCTCATCTAAAGTAATACTATCAGAAAGTAAAAACTCTCCAGTTACATCTAAATCTAAACACAAATTAGATTCATAATCATATTTAACAATTCCTTTTAAATGGACATTTTGAAGCCCATTAATAGATGATTTTTTATATAAATCTTTAGCTAAAATAATATCTGTATCAATAAATAAACCTTCATCAGGTATTTTTAAAAGCTCTATTTTCATTTTATCACCACTTAAATTGTACTATATATAAAGATTTTTTACAAACATTAAATTTTATGTTAAACTATTAACCAAGGAATGATTCTATGAAAATAATTGGTATAATTGCAGAATATAATCCATTTCATAACGGGCATCTTTATCATTTTTCTAAAATAAAAGAACTTTATCCTGATTCCCAAGTTATTTTAGTACTTAATGGTTACTTTTTACAAAGAGGAGAAATAAGTTTTTTGTCCAAAGAAGCTAAAATAAAAATAGCTTTAGAAAATAATATTGATATTGTTCTTGAATTACCAGTTTTATTTGGTACTCAGTCTGCTGATACTTTTGCAGAAATATCGTTAAAAATACTAAATAATTTTAATGTAGATACTATTATATTTGGTAGTGAAAGTAATGATATTATTAATCTTAGAAATATCGCTAAATTAACCCTTAAAAATGAATATAAAGAAAAAGTTAAAAATTATTTAAATAAAGGTTTTAACTATCCGACTAGTTTATCTAAAGCTCTTAAAACTAATTTAGATTTTAATAATCCTAATGATTTACTTGCAATTTCTTACATTAAAGCTATAGAATCAAATAACTATAAAATAACTCCGGTAACTATTAAAAGAACAAATAGTTACCATGATAAAACAAGTAATGATAAAATAATAAGCGCTAGTAATATAAGAAACAAATTATTTAATAATGAAAACATTAATAATTATTTACCAGAAATTTCCTTAAAATCTATAAAAGTACCAAATATAGATTTATTATTTAAAATCCTAAAATCTATTATAATATCATCTCCTAATTTAGATGTATTTTTAGATGTAGATGAAGGAATAAATAAAAGATTAAAAGAAAAAATTAAAATAAGTACTACATTAGAAGAATTTATAAAAAATGTTAAAACTAAAAGATATACATATAATAAAATTCAAAGAATGTGCACTCATATTCTTCTTGGAATAACTAAAGAAAATAATATCAAAAATTTAGAATATATAAAAGTACTAGGGTTTAATAAAAAAGGGAAAAAATATTTAAATAAAATAAAAAAAGATATAAAAATACCTTTAAATATTAATAAAAATAGTATTATATATAAATATGAAATAAATGCATCTTTAATATATGATCTAATAAATAATACCAATACTTATAAGTTTGAAACAAGTAATAAACCTATCCAAAAATAAAAACTCTTACACACTCTTTGAAGTAGAAAAATCTGCAGTTGGCATTTTTTCCATATCTACAAAGTATAATTTTTTAGCCTTATCGCTCAACATAGATTCATGCTTTTTATATACTTGTTCCATTGCAATAGCTGCCTCTAATACTATATTTTCTCTACTCTCTCCAAGAAAGCTAATTAAATCTTCTTGATCAATATAATAAAACGCTGCATTAGCCATTCTTCCTAAAATAACAATATCATTATTAGCCATTGAATTACTTTCAAAATGAGTACATCCATAATGAGTTAATTCAAAATATACTAACAAATCCTTATTTCTGATAAACCAATCTTTTAAAGGTTCAAAACTATTAATATTTTTAATAGCATTTTCACTAAAATTACAATTATTAAAATCCATAAAAATTCCTCTTTTCTTTCTTATAAAGGATATTAGCCCCCCCCCCGAAAACTTTTGTCAAGAAGAATTTTTTCTTTCTAGATTATTCTAAATTTAAGATATTTTTCTACTATTATATAGTCCACCAAAACTATTTTTTCCAATCTTCGCGTAATCTGAGATATTAATTATTTCTGGTGTTGTACTCATTAAAACATAATCAGCTATTTCTTCACAAACTGGTGCTTCAAATTCTTCACATACTTCATTAGCAGCCATGAAATTATAACCTATCACTTTACATTTTGGTAATATTATTTTTTTATTACCACATAAAACATTATCTTCTATTTTTTTGCAAACTGGTGCTTCAAATTCATCACATACTTCATTTGCAGCCATGAAATTATAACCTATCATTTTACATTTTGGTAATATTACTCTATTGATATATTTATTTTCTTTTAAAAAGTTAGATCCAGTATTTTTAATATAATTACTTTCAAATGATGGTATTTGATTTGCTTTGTTTAAAGTTATTTTAGTTTCTTCTTGCGTTTTATGTGTTATTAAGATTTGTTTATCATCTTTTTCTTTAGTTACTTTTATATCTTCTATATCTGTAAAATTATTAAATATTGGATCATCTACATAAGATAATATTTTTTTATGTTTTAAATCTATTATAAAATAATCTGCAAGTATTACCCAGTTAGGTAATTCTCTAGCTTTATTATTCTTTATTATTATATTATTAGGACAATAATATACATTATCTATTTCATAATTATATTTATAATATTTACCTGTTTCATCTTTTGTGTAACCTTTAAGTTCAAATGGATCGTTAATAACTGCTTGCTTCATCCCCTTAAACTTAGCAAAACTTTCTGTTAACCCTTCTATTATATTGTCTAAGTTATTAGAAAAGGTTGCATCTGGATCATCTACTTTATGATTATACCTATTTTTGATAGATAAATAATGAGAATCATTTTTAGAAAACTGAATACTTATTACTGAAACTCCATATTCATCTTGTCTTTTTGGATTTTTAAAGTCTTCTCGTTTTAATTCTAATGCATTATCTTTAACGGCAAAATATACATAATCAGTATCTAGTCTTCCTCCACCAAATGTACACAATTCTTCTCCTTTAGCATAATACTTTTTAAACTTCTGAATATCATCTTCACTTTTACACTCATATAACGTATATCCTTTTTTTCTTAATAACTCTTCTGGAGTAAGATTAACTATTATTTCTTTTTCTTGATAATTTCCAATCATTTTTTGATAATATTTAGTAATATAATTTTGAAATTCATATTCTTTTCCTTTAATATCATTTATAAGTTCATGACTAGGATAAAACAAATTAAGCATTATTTCTTGCAACATACCTTTATTATCACTAAGTATAGTTGGAAATAAATCACGACATAAATGCATCATTTCTTCACCATACTTCTTCTTTATTACCTTTAAATCTATCATCTAAAACACCCTTTTTCTAATTGTGTTTTATAATATCATTTTCATTTATCCTTGTCAAACAACTAAAAAAATAAAAAGAATATTTTAGCTATTCTTGAGTCAATTTTTTTAGTTTAGTAATTTGTCTATTTAACAAAACACAAAGCAATTGTATTCTTTTATCGGACATATGCGTAATATTTTGATATTTATGAAGTAAATCATCAAACCACTCTACAATATCATCTAACTTTGTTATATCTATTCTTTTTATATCTTTAACTACTTTTATTATTTCATCAAAAGTTTTTTCTTCATAAAAGAAGCGCCCAGTACCTGCTATAGCAACTTCATCTTCACTATAATAAGGTACATTTAAAGCCATACCATTATCAAATATAGGCGCTACATCAAGCCACTTTAGCGTATTAACATCTCTTATTATTCCAAAATTATTTAAGTGTCTATCTTCATTCATAATTAAAAAATCTAAAATATACATATTTTCTAATTTTATTCGAGCATCTTTTATTCCATTCTTTTCAAGTTTTTTAATATATTCTTCATAATCTTCCTTATTATCATGTCTTTTCATATCATTTATTATTTGATAGCAAGTTATAAGTTCTGTATTTTTAGTTATAAAACATGGACATTTAGATACTATCATATCTTTATAAGTATCTAATATATATTCAACATGATCAAAATTTAAACGTTCACATATTTCATTTGCTAAAACCTCATTAAATGGTTGTAATATTTCGTCTTTATAACCCGATTTAAGTAAATATCTTGTATCATTTTCAATAATCCAAGCTTTTTTAAGCATTCCATCTGTTGTGTTGTTAGGAGTTTTTAAAGAAGTTGCGCAAGTTACCGTTTTATTATTTTTTGATAAAGATGCCTCTAAAAATTCACTATAATCGAAGGTCTTATCAAAAAAATTAATATCATCATATTTAATATCTTTGTTATATGGTTTCAACCAGTATTGATCAGATAATGATAAACCAAAAGCTTTATCAAGTAATTCGCTTGGTACACAAACATTTAATCTATGAAGTAATAAATCTAAATTATCACGCCATGAAGGTATACCTCTACCTCTAAACCAATCAGAAATATTTGTCCTAAAAGGATTACTATTAATATCATCACTCTCATAAAAACTTTTTAAAATATAAGGAGCATATTCTATATTATAAACTTCATAAATTTTTGTGAAAACTCCAGTTGCTGAATCATATTCAGCTTCTAAAACTTTTGTATTTTTATTCATAAGGATACATTTCATTATCAATATCAGCTCCTTGATCTGTATGAATATTATACCAAAAACTTGCTATATAAACAATGCTGCTACATATTCTTTGCTATAAACTAGTGCCATTTTAACTAATATATAACAGAAAAATTTTTTAAAATTAATAATAACCACTTCACATTTATAACATAATATTTGTTTATTATTTTTTTAGATTAAACATAAATTTAAGATATTTTTCTACCATTATATATAGTCCACCAAACATTATATAGTCCACCAAACATTATATAGTCCACCAAAACTATCATCTTCAACCCTTGCATAATCTGAAATATTAATAATTTTTGGTTTTACACTCATTAGAACATGATGCCCTATTTCTTCACAAATTGGAACTTCAAATACTTCACATGTTTCGTTATAATACATAAACTCTGGACCTATATATTTACATTTTGGTAATATTATTTTTTGGATATATCTATTTTCTTTTAAAAAGCTAGATCCAGTATTTTTAATATAGTTACTTTCAAATGATGTTATTTGATTATTTTTATTTAAAGTTATTTTAGTTTCTTCTTGGTTTTTATGTGTTATTAAGATTTGTTTATCATCTTTTTCTTTAGTTACTTTTATATCTTCTATATCTGTAAAATTATTAAATATTGGATCATCTACATAAGATAATATTTTTTTATGTTTTAAATCTATTATAAAATAATCTGCAAGTATTACCCAGTTAGGTAATTCTCTAGCTTTATTATTCTTTATTATTATATTATTAGGACAATAATATACATTATCTATTTCATAATTATATTTATAATATTTACCTGTTTCATCTTTTGTGTAACCTTTAAGTTCAAATGGATCGTTAATAACTGCTTGCTTCATCCCCTTAAACTTAGCAAAACTTTCTGTTAACCCTTCTATTATATTGTCTAAGTTATTAGAAAAGGTTGCATCTGGATCATCTACTTTATGATTATACCTATTTTTGATAGATAAATAATGAGAATCATTTTTAGAAAACTGAATACTTATTACTGAAACTCCATATTCATCTTGTCTTTTTGGATTTTTAAAGTCTTCTCGTTTTAATTCTAATGCATTATCTTTAACGGCAAAATATACATAATCAGTATCTAGTCTTCCTCCACCAAATGTACACAATTCTTCTCCTTTAGCATAATACTTTTTAAACTTCTGAATATCATCTTCACTTTTACACTCATATAACGTATATCCTTTTTTTCTTAATAACTCTTCTGGAGTAAGATTAACTATTATTTCTTTTTCTTGATAATTTCCAATCATTTTTTGATAATATTTAGTAATATAATTTTGAAATTCATATTCTTTTCCTTTAATATCATTTATAAGTTCATGACTAGGATAAAACAAATTAAGCATTATTTCTTGCAACATACCTTTATTATCACTAAGTATAGTTGGAAATAAATCACGACATAAATGCATCATTTCTTCACCATACTTCTTCTTTATTACCTTTAAATCTATCATCTAAAACACCCTTTTTCTAATTGTGTTTTATAATATCATTTTCATTTATCCTTGTCAAACAACTAAAAAAAATATGTATTAACCCATATTTTCTTCAAAAAATTATTTTTGGCACTTAGGACAATAGTAAGTACTTCTACCATTAATCTTTTCATTCTTTATTATAGTATTACAAACTTTGCACTTTTCCCCTTCTCTTTTATGAACCATTAACTCACTTTGAAATCTTCCTGTAACACCTAAACTAGATGTGTAACTTTTAATTGTTGTGCCTCCCATTTCTATTGCTTTCTTAATTATTTTATCCGCTGAAACAGCAATATTTTCTGCTTCATTTTTTGTTATTTGAGAGGCTTTTTTAAAAGGATTAATTTTAGATGCAAACAAAACCTCATTAACATAAATATTCCCAAGACCAGATATTATAGTTTGATCAAGTAAAATCGTTTTAATTGCAGTGCTTTTATTTTTAAAGCAAGAAAGTAAATAACTACTTGTAAGTTCTTTATCTCCAGGCTCATAGCCTTGTTTTTTTATTTCTACTGTATTTTCAAGTTCATCTTTTTTTATTAACTTCATTCTCCCAAATTTTCTTGTATCATGATATCTTAAATCTATATTATCAAAAAAAGATATAATGACATATTCATGTTTATTAACTTCTTCATTACTTGTTTTTATAAAATATTTGCCTTCCATTCTTAAATGACTTAATAAATAATAATTATCAAGTTCAAATATTAACCATTTTCCTCTTCTTTTAATATCTATAAATTCTCTATTTTTAAGTACTTCTTTAAATTCATCTACCGATGAATCTATCATTCTTTCATATAATACTTTAACTTCTTTTATTTTTTTAAATAAAATTTGATTTTTTAAAGTATTTCTAACAGTTTCAACCTCAGCGATTTCTGGCATTTTTATTCTCCTCCGCTTTTTTAATAAGCCAATTAAAAAATATTTTATCCTCTTCTATTTCCGGATGAAATTGAAGTCCCAAAATTAAATCTTTATACTCTACAGCTTCAATAACTCCATCATCACTTTTAGCCGAAATCTTTAAAGTACTAGGACATCTAGCAATAACAACATTATGAAGACTTACAACATCAATATAATCTTTTTTTACTATATTATATAACAAGCTATCTCTTTTTATACTTATTTTATGACGAGCATTATTAATAGAATTTACATCTTTAGTAACATTATTATTATGTATATTTTCTTCTTCTAATACCTTCAAATAAGGATTATTTTCTTTATTCTCTTCATAAACTTCTTCAAAAGTTTTATTAGAAAACCTCTTTTGATCTTCTAAAATATTAAAACAAGTAGCTATCACTTGAAAACCTAAACAAATACCTAATAAAGGTTTATTATTTTTTATAGCATCTTGTAAAAATGGAATATATCCTCTTTCCATTTTACCTCCTCCAGGCCAAACATATGCATCACAAATATTTGATACAGCCATATCAGCATCAAGTATTCCTATTGGAATGCCACCTGCTTCTATAATTTTTTTAGCATACATCAAAACAAACTTAGCTTGATCCATATATGGATCATTTTCTTTATTATCTAAATTAAATGTTGGAATAATACCTACAACTATCTTTTTCATCACTTGCCTCCTATTTAGTTTCATACCAGTTAGTACCATAATCATTACTAACAATTAAAGGAACTGATAACTTTATTGCACTTGTCATAGCATCAGTAACAATTTTACTTACAATTTCTTTTTCTGATGTAACCAAATCAATAATAAGTTCATCATGCACTTGTAAAACTAATTTACTTTTAATATTATTCTCTTTAAACTTCTGATAAATTTCAACCATAGATTTTTTAATAATATCTGCACTAGTTCCCTGAATCGGTGTATTAAGAGCAATTCTTTCTCCAGCTTGTCTAACCATATAATTACTAGAATTTAACTCAGCAATAACTCTCTTTCGATTAAATAATGTTCTTACACTTCCTTTTTCATAAGAAGTTTTAATTATATTATCCATATATTCTTTTACACCTGGATATAGCTCATAATATTTATTAATAAAAATTTTTGCTTCTTTACTACTTATCTCTAAGTTTTCTCCAAGACCAAATCCACTAATACCATACACAATACCAAATATAACCGCTTTAGCAGTTGAACGCATTTTTTTAGTAACAGCTATTTCTGGAACTCCGTAAATATCACTAGCAACTTTGGTATGAATATCCAAATTTCTATTAAAAGCATCAATTAATTCTTGAGAGTTTGAAATATGAGCAAGTATTCGAAGCTCTACTTGACTATAATCTGCTGATAAAAATAAGTCATTAGCAGGATAAAAAGCTTTTCTTATTCTTCTCCCGCCTTCATCACGAGCAGGAATATTTTGTAAATTCGGTTCAACAGAAGAAAGGCGCCCAGTACGTGTGAAATTTTGTTTGAAAATTGTATGAATTTTACCATCTTCTAAAATATAGTTTTCAAGACCTTCTATGTATGTAGAATAAATTTTTGATAAATTTCGATACTCTAGTACTTTTTC
Source organism: uncultured Erysipelotrichaceae bacterium (assembly GCA_948444795.1). GTDB lineage: Bacteria > Bacillota_I > Bacilli_A > RF39 > UBA660 > MGBC108787. The sequence goes on from CAOJUX010000012.1 coordinate 29,834, forward strand.
AATAATTGGATGTTTACCAAGTAATTTATGCATTACTTTAACATCAGTCTTATAGCCTTTTTGAGTTTTTACTCCTCCAGGTAACCCTAATTTTAAAAATAGAATTTCACCTAGTTGTTTAGTACTTGATATATTAAACTCTTCTCCTGCTAAATTATATATATCGTGAGAAATTAAATCTATTTTAATTTTAAATTCTTCTCTCATTTCATCTAAAATATTTTTATGAACAACCATTCCATTAATTTCCATATCAGCTAAAACTCTAACTAAAGGAAGTTCAATTTTTTTATACAAATCATCCATTTCTTCTCTTTTTATTTCACTTATATATTTATTTTCATAATCATATATATACTTACTTTTTAAAGCTATTTCACTTTCTAAATTATCTGGATAAATTCCTTTACCTAAATAATCTTCATAACTACTAACTCTATATCCTTCTTTTTCCATCAAATAATATATATCATCACGAGTTATATAATCCATTAAATATGCAAGAACCATTATATCATTACTAGCATCATCTATTTCTAAATCTAATTTATTTAAAGCAACTATATTTTTTTTATGATCAAAAGTAACTATTTCTTTATTTTTTAAAAGAGGAATTACTAGAGGTATTAAACTTTTATTAAAATAATATGTACCTTTACTATCAGTTATAGATAAACCAATAACATTTGCAATATGATAATTATAATTATCAAGTTCTAAATATAAAGATATTTTATTATCAAGGTGAAAATCGTTTAAATTTTCAACTATTTTATAATCAAAATTTATATTAGCATCTTTATTTGTATTCATTTTTTTTAAAAAAGAATAAAACTCTAATTCTTCAAACAACTTAATTAATTCAACACTATTATCATTTTTTTCATATTTTAAATCATCTAAATCATTTATTTCAAGAGGTACTTCATTATAAATTGTCGCTATTTCTTTACTTATAAAAGCCATTTTTTTATCAATTTCTAATTTTTCTTTGATTTTTCCCTTTATATTATCAATTGATTCATATATTCCCTCAACAGTTTTATAATTTTTTAATAAATTGAGAGCTGTTTTTTCTCCTATTCCTTTAACTCCTGGAATATTATCAGAAGAATCTCCTGCAAGTGCTTTTAAATCTATTATATTAATTGGTTCTATACCATAATCCTCTATAAATTTATCTCTATCATATCTAATATATCCTTTTTGTTTTAAGAGTTTAACATCTATCTGTTCATTTATAAGTTGTAATAAATCTTTATCGCTAGATACAATAGTACCATTAAATTCATCATCTTCTAAAATTTTCTTAGATAGCGTTCCAATTATATCATCTGCCTCGTATGGAGCAAGTTCAAAATATTTAATCCCCATACATTTTAAAATATCACGAGCTATTGGCATTTGTTTTATTAAATCATTTGGCACTTCTTTTCTACCATCTTTATAAAAATCATATTTCTTAGCTCTAAAATTTTTACCAATATCAAAAGCTACTGCCATATACTCTGGATTTTCCTCTTCTATAATTTTATTTATCATTGAAGTAAAACCATATAACGCATTAGTTGGAAAACCTTTAGAATTTTTCATTATCGCTCCAGAATATGCCGTAGCATAATAACTCCTAAAAAGTAAATTATTTCCATCTACTAAAATTAACTTCTTCATACTGCCCTCCATTTATATATATATAAAAATATTATAGCATATTTTTATTTATGAAATAAAAAAAGTAGTTTATCTACTTAATTTATTATTCAATAGTTAATATATATGGATTAGATTTTGTACCATTACCGTCCGTTGTCATTATATTTATTTTTAAATAGATCACTGGATGAATACTTCCACTTTCTGGAGCACCTGACCACCACGAAAAAGACATATTGTCAGTTTGTATATATGGAGACATATTTCCATGATTTGTCGTTTGACCTAACGCTCTACTACGAGAAGATAATGGTAACCAATTATTGCAATCACTAAAAAATTCAATTTCTTTTTCTAAACAAGCAGAAACACTAGTAGAAAATGCTCCATCACTTCGATATATTAACCCTACTTTACCAGTCCAATATACCTGATTAGTTCCATAAGTGGCTGTACCACGTTCTAGCTTATATGTGATTTCTGGTGTATTTGTTTCGTTATATGCTATTCCACCTAGATACCATTTTACTGTATCTATTTGTACTTTAGCTTTATCTGTTAAACCTATAGATTCATAGTCCCCATATCTATTAAAATAATCACCTTCATTTAATAGTATTTTTAACGTTGCATTTATCCAGTTATTTTTATTATTTATATCCCATGCCATAATACCAATTGATTCATTTCTAATTAATTTAACTCTTTCTTCATATTTACCAGTTCCATCATCTGTATTAAATATACCTATTATTCGCCATAATTCATCATTAAATAAAACGTAGTTATTCGGATCCTTCCCTGTATATCTATAATCTATATTAGTATTTGATCCTGTTTGAATAGTATCTTCATGGGTAAATGTTACTAAATCTCCACTTTCTTTTAAATATTCTACTAAATTTCTACTTGTATAACTTTCAAACCTTAAAGTACATATTGTGGGTTTGGATGATTCTAATTTAACTTTCCAATTTATAGGATCCCATTCTAAAATAGCTTCTTTATTTGTACAATCATAGTCAACATATTTATGACCATTTTTATCGGGAAACTCTTCTTGTTTTACTCCATCTACAAGTACTGCTAAAGTTGTATCTCCTTTAGTAAAGTTTGGTACTTTTCCTTCTAGTATATTAAATGTTTTACTTACCTCAAATAATGCAAAACTTCTATATACTAAAATACCCCCCCCCCAGTACTAGGACTAGGGCTATTACGCTTAGGAGGGTGTATTTTAGTTTTTTATTTTTTTCAAATTTTTTCATTTTTATTTCTCCTCCTATTTTCTATCAATATTATAACCCACTATTATTCATAATTCAATTAGTAATAATAGAAAAAATACTATTCTTTTATTGATAGTATCTCTTTTGGGGATAGTCCTGTAACTAATGATATTTTTTCTATAGAATCTCCTAAATTAAGCATATTTTTAGCCATTTCTAATTTAGCTTCATCTTTACCAATAGATATTCCTTTTTCTTCAGCAAGTTCT
>CAOJUX010000013.1 GCA_948444795.1 uncultured Erysipelotrichaceae bacterium
GGAAGCGTAGTGATACGTTGAGCTGACCAGTACTAATAGATCGAGGATTTAACTTAATTATTTAATAATTTAATGAGTAGCATTATCAAGTTTTTAAAGGACAAAATCCTTTATAAGTAACGATAGCCTAGTGGGTACACCTCTTCCCATCCCGAACAGAGAAGTTAAGCACTAGAACGCCGACGATAGTGTAAGCGAAAATAGGAAGTTGCTTATTTTTTTTTGCTTTAATTTAAAAAATAAATAAATGCTAAAGACAAAAAATGACAAAAAACAAAAGTAACTTATGCTATAATTATCCATTAAAAGGAGAAATTACATGCAAAAAGGATTTAGAAATGAAATAGATTTTGTAATATCATTAAACAATAAAAAATATGGAGACCTTTCAATTGAATTTAAGTCATTGTTAAGTAAATTATTTAAAAATTTAAATACTGATACGAATATAATTTGTTGGCAAAGTAAATATTCGGAAAAAGCGGATATAAAAATTAAAATCAATAATGAAATTAAAGGAGTAAGTATTAAATGCGGAGCTAATTGTTCATTTCATCAAGAAAGTGTTCAAAAATTCTCAAATTATTTAATAAAAATAGGAGTAGAAAATAATATTATAAAAAATTTTAATGATTTTATAAAGGGCTATGTCAAAGGCAATAAGGTTGACGCAAAAACATATATAAATAATAATAAAGAAGAAATAGCAGAAATAATAGATTCATTTAATAAGCTATATGTAAAAATAAATTTAATTCTAAGATTCATTTTTCAAGGAACAGAATTACAGAAGTATGACTGTGATGCTATAATATATGGAACGCCATCAAAATTTCTATGGGCTACAAAAAATGAAGTAATAGAATATTTAGTAAATTATGATACTATTAGTATATATCAGATAGGATTAAGCGCTTTAAGTATCAAATGCTATGATAGAAATTTAAAAAATAACCAATCAAGAATAAACTGCACTGAAGATATACAAGTTAAATGGTATACTTTTAAAAAGGATTTATTATATTTAACAAAAATAAGAGAAGCTAAAAGCATACAATTATATAATTAAAATGAAAACTTTAATAAAAAATGTTCTTTTTTCTTTAATTTTATGATAAAGTTATAATGTGATGTAATATGAAAAAAATAGTAATTTTTGGTGGAGGCTCAGGGCTTTCACAAATGTTAAAAGGATTAAAATTGTTTCCAATTGATATAACAGCTGTTGTATCAGTTTTCGATAATGGAGGATCAACATTAAGGTTAAGAAAAGATTTCAATATTCCAGCTGTTGGAGATATATCCAAAGTAATGCTAGCAATGAGCAATACTGACACTGATATAGTAAACTTAATGAATTATAGATTCAAACAGTCAAAAAGTTTAGGTAATCACTCTGTTAAAAATTTGTTATTGACAGCATTATTAGAACAAAAAGGAGACTTTGCTAGTGCCATTCCAGTTTTATCAAAGCTTTTAGATATAGAAGGGAAAATTTTGCCCATAACTGAAGACAATGCTGAATTAGTTGCAATTTCCGAAGATGGTAAAAAAATAATAGGCGAAACTAATATTACTAAAACTAAAAAGAAGATTAAAAGAATTATTTACGACCATGAAGTAACAGCGAACAATGAGGTTTTAAATGCAATTAAAAAAGCCGACTTGATAATTTTTTCATCAGGGAGCTTATTAACAAGTATAATTCCAAATATTATTATACCAGAAATAGTAAATACTATAAAGAAAAGTGCTGCTCCTAAACTATATATTTGTAATTTAGTAACCCAACCAGGCGAAACAGATAATTTTAAAGTTAGTGACCATATTAAAATGTTAAACGATTATTTAGGAGAAGGAACAATTAATATGGTGTTAGCAAATAATATACCTATTCCTGATAAATTAGTACATAAATATGCTACAGAAGAACAAAAAGATCCTGTTGAATTAGACGAAAAAGAACTAAATGAAATGAATATAAAAATAATTAAAGATAAAATATTCTCTGTTGAAGAAGGATATCTACGTCATGATACTTTAAAAACAGCATATTTAGTATTTTCAATATTAATGGAGAAAAAATAGATGACTTATACTACAAAAGTAAAAGAAGAAATATCAAAATATGAAAGTAATGATTCAGAAAAAATATATGAATTATCAGGTTTCATAAGATTTGCAGCCGACACAAGAAATAACATAATAATTACTCTTGAAAATGCTAGCATTACAAGAAGAATATATAAGTATATAAAAGAAATTTTTAGTATTCAACCTAAAATCACTGTTCGAAATCAAAAAAGATTTAGAGTAAAGCAAATATATATATTAGAAATAAATGAAAAAGTTGATTATATTTTAAAATATTTAAACGTAATGGAAAATAAAAAAAAGATTCTTCCCAACGAATTTTTTTTGACAAATAACGAAGAAAAAACAGCTTATCTACAAGGAGTATTTTTAGCCACTGGTACTATAAATGACCCTGCATCTAGTGGATACCATCTTGAAATTGTTACAGATATGAATAGAGAAGCAATTTATATAACAAAGCTTCTAAAAGATTTAGGCATAAATGCAAAACATATAAAAAGAAATTCAAAATATATGGTTTATATAAAAAATGCTGAAACAATCAGTGATATAATAAGAATGTTTAAAGCTACCAATTCATATTTTTATTTTGAAGATATTAGAATATATCGAGATCACAAAAATATGGTTAATAGATTAAATAACTGTGAAATAGCAAATCAGGAGAAAACTATAAATACTGGCTTAAAGCAGATAGCAGATATAGAATATTTAAAGTCAAATGATTTATTATCTTTATTTGATGACACAACAAAAATTGTAATAGAATATAGAGAAAAATATCCTGAAGTTTCATTAAAAGAACTTGCAGATATTATCTCAATGGAAACAGACTATACAATAGGAAAAAGCGGTGTAAATCATCACTTTATCAAAATAAAAAATTTAGTAAAAAAGCATAAAGAAAAAAATAAGGAGAGCAAATGAAAAGAGATAATGAAGGAAGAATCATATTAGATAATTTTAAAAAAATTGATGATTATGTTGAAGGTCGAAAAAGAAAGCAATGGTTAATTAGTACAGAAGAAGGAAATGAAACTAAGTATTTATTTAAATATGATAGTATAAACTATGAATTATATTCAGAACTAATTGCTAGTGAATTAGCAAAACAGATTGGACTTGAAGCAGCAAATTATGATTTAGCTACATTAAATGGAATAAATGGCTTATTAACTCAAAGCTTTTTAAGACAAGGAGATATTTTAGTTAGTGGCAGAGAAGTTTTAGCTGATGGAGCGAAGATTGCTAAAGTAAATAATTTAGGAACTACCATTGGCTTAAACTCTTTGGATAGCATTGTAACAAGCTTAAGCTTAAGATATAATTTTACTAATATAAATGAAATAATAACTGATTTACTAAAAATGTGGTGCCTTGATTTATTAATTTTAGAAAGTGATCGTAATGAAACAAATTGGAGTATTATTAGTAATCCTCATGGGATTAGGTTAGCTCCAATATATGATTCTTCTAATATGTGTTTTTTAAATAATGATATTTCAAGTCATATTAATAGCTTTAGATCATATGATTCTATTTCAAGTTTAATTGATTCTACAAAATTTAACATGGCTTATAGATCAGAATTAGCAAACGAATCTTCTTTAGTACAATTCTCAATGCTATGTCAAGAAAATATGCCATTTGTAGAAAGCGTTATTCCTTTATTTGAACAAATTAATGTTGATAAAGCGATTGAAGCAATTGAAAAACGTCATAATGAAAATAAAGAAGGAGATAAGCCATTTGAAATTCCCCCAATTGTTAGCATATGGGTATCTAAAATTATAGAATTTAGGAAAAAAGATTTACTAGGAATTTATAATTATGAAAAAAGAAAGATAGAAGAAAAAAGGAGATAATTAAATTATCTCATCAATAAGTCCATATTCTAAAGCCTCTGCTGCACTCATATAATTATCTCTTTCGCAATCATTCGTAATTTTATTAATATTTTGTCCAGTATTAGAAGCTAAAATCTTATTTAGTTTCTTTTTTATTTTTAAAATATGTTCTGCAGCAATTTTTATATCTGTAGCTTGTCCTTGAGCACCACCTAACACCTGGTGAATCATTACTTCTGCATTTTTTAAAGCACATCTTTTTCCTTTAGTACCACTCGAAAGCAGAAAAGCTCCCATTGAAGCAGCCATACCTATTACAATAGTTCTAACATCACTTTTTATATAATTCATAGTGTCATAAATTGCTAGACCACTAGTAACAGAACCGCCTGGACTATTAATATACAAATAAATATCATCATGTCCTTGGGCATCAAGATATAAAAGTTCACTAACTATAATACTAGCCAAATTATCATTAATTTCACCACTTAAAAAGATAATTCTATCCTTAAGTAAACGGGAATACAAATCATAAGCATATTCTTTATTACTACTTTTTTCTATAACTGTTGGAACAATGTTCATTAATATCACCTATAAATATATAGTATAAAAATAAAAAAATTATTCAAAAATCTATGACAAAAATAAAAAAATATGATAATATATAAAATAGAATAAGGGGCATATGTATGAATACTATAAAAATTACTTATGATACTAATGAACAAATAGAAGTAGCAAAGGGAACTACTTATATCGAAATTAGTAAATACTCAAAATATAAGGATACAGTATTAGGAGTCAAAAAGGGCAATGAAATTTTAGCTTTAACAGATAAAGCAACAATGGATGAAACCATTGAATTTTTCGATTACAATTCTATAGAAGGCGCAAAAATCTATAAAGCTGCTCTTAAATTTATTTTTGAAGTGGCCTTAAAAACTCTTTATCCGAGTGCAGAAATCCATTTCTTACACAGTGTTCCACGTGGAATGTTAGGAGAAGTAAAGTATAATCAAGTTTTAACAATTGAAGATATATCTAAAATAAAAAGAGAAATGGCTAATATTATAGATAGTAATCTACCATTTATTAGATATAATATTTTAACAAAAGAAGCAATTGATTTTTATAACAGTTCCAACGCTGAAGAAAAATCAGCGAACATTAAAATATATGAAAACATTGTGACTGTATACAAATTAAAAAACTTTCTTAATTACTATTATGTATCAATGCCTTATAGCACTAGATATATAAAACAATTTGATTTAAAATATTTAGATAATAATAGAATAATATTTCTTTATCCTAGTAATTTAACAGAAGGAAAGATTCCAGAATATGTTCATCATGAAAATATAATTAAATCATTTTATGAAGGGAAAGAATGGCTAAAAAGACTAAACACACCATATGTTTCTGACATTAACAAATTAGTAAGTAATTCAAATATTAAGGGATATATCGAAGCTTGTGAATTAAATTTTACAGATCAAATAAGAAAAGCTTGTGAAGAAATATTAAGAAATAAAGAACATCGCTTTATAATGATTGCAGGACCTTCTAGTAGTGGTAAAACGACAACAACAAGAGTTTTAGGTTCATATTTAAGAAGTCAAGGATATGATCCAATATGTATTTCAACAGATGATTATTTTGTTGAGAGAGATGAAACACCTAAAGATGAAAAAGGTAATTATGATTATGAATGTTTAAATGCAATTGATATAAATCTACTAAACAATAATTTAATAAATTTATTAAAAGGTGAAGAAGTAAGTGTTCCAGAATACAATTTTGTTACAGGAAAAAAAGAGTTTAATAATCGTAAATTAAAGCTAAAGGAAAATAGTATAATTTTAATGGAGGGTTTGCATTCTTTAAACAATGATTTAACACCATTTATTCCAGATAATGTAAAATATAAAATATATTTAAGTCCTTTTATACCACTTAATATTGATAGACACAATTACATATCTACACTTGATTTACGTTTAATTAGACGTATGATTAGGGATAATCGTACAAGAGGCTATGATGTAAGTCATACTATAAAAAGTTGGCAAAGTGTTAGAAATGGTGAAGAAAAATATATTTTTCCATATATTCATCAAGCTAATATTATCATAAATACAGCCTTACCTTATGAACTTGGAGTTTTAAAAGTTTATGCTGAACCTTTATTATTATCAATAAAGCCAAATTCTTCATACTTTGAAGAAGCTCGCCGTCTTGTTAAATTTTTACGTAGTTTTTATCCAATAAGTAGTGAGAACGTAAATAAGAATAGTATTTTAAGAGAATTTATAGGAGGAAATAATAATGATTAAAGTTGCCATAAACGGATTTGGACGTATAGGAAGATTAGCTTTTAGACAAATAGTAACTTCTACTGATTTTGATATTGTTGCTATCAATGATTTAGGAACTTCAAGCGAATTAGCTTATCTTGTTAAATATGATACTGTCCATCGCAGTTTTCATGAAGATTTAATAAAATCTACAGATAATGAAATAATTGTAAATAATATTAAAAGAATAAAAGTATATAATGAAACCAATCCTGAGAACCTTCCATGGAAAGATTTAGATGTAGACTTAGTTTTAGAATGTACAGGAAAATTTACTAAATATGAAGATGCTTATAAACACATCACAGCAGGAGCTAAAAAAGTTTTAATATCTGCGCCATCAAAATCAGATAATGTTAAAACTATAGTTTATAATGTTAATAATAATATTCTTGATGGTAATGAACAGATAGTTTCAGCTGCTAGTTGTACCACAAATTGTTTAGCTCCAATTGTTAATATTATTGAACAATATATTGGAATCGAAACAGGCTTTATGTCAACAATTCATGCTTATACTAATGACCAAGCTACTTTAGATATTTCTCATAAGAAAGGAATATTATCACGTAGAGGTAGGGCTTGTGCAGCAAATATTATTCCAACTTCTACAGGAGCAGCTAGTGCAATTGGCAAAGTTATTCCTCAATTAGATGGCAAATTAGAGGGTGTTGCATACAGAGTGCCTGTTGAAGATGGCTCATTAGTGGAATTTACATTTGTTACTAAAAAAGCTACAACACTTGAGGAACTTAACAAGGTTTTTGAATTAAACCAAAATGAAACTTTGCAAATAACTTATGAACCTATAGTTTCAAGTGATATAATAGGTAAAAAAGCAGGAGCTGTAATTGATGGCTTATCTACAATGGTTAATAAAAATTTAATAAAAGTTGTTGCCTGGTATGATAATGAATATGGGTACACAGCTCAAATGCTTCGCACAGCAAAATCTATGTTTAAAGATAAATAAAAAAAGATTAAACTTGAGTTAGTTCTCTAATCTCTTTAGGTTTAATCTTTTTCTTTACTTTAATTTTAATACAAGAATTTAATTTTCCAACACACCAATCTGCACTAAAACCGCTTATTTCACAAATCTGTTTCAAATCTGCTGTACTAATAACTCGATTACCAAGTTCATAATGAGTAATTAAACTCCGTGAAATATTTAATTTTTTGGCTAATTTATCTTGAGTATAATTCATACTTTTTCTAATAGCTCTTAAATTATTGCCTAATATTTTTAAATTAATTTTTTGTACTTTGGCTATATTTTTATTTACATCTTTAGAAAAATCAAACATATAGTCAAAACTAACATCACAATAATTACAAATAGAATTTAAATGTTCTATAGATAATCCAGAATATCCATTTTCTATATCAGACATATAACTTTTTGATATTCCTAAAACTTCTCCAAACTCTTTTTGTGTTAAATTTAATTTAAGTCTTAAATTTCTAGCCTTATTTTCTAAAATTGCTATATTTCTATTTTCTTTTTCCATATAATCCCTCAAACTCTATTATCATGGTAAAATATGGTAATTCAAAAATAAATACGAGAATAGTAACATAAACTTTTATGCTATAATTTTATATTTAATAAAAATGTCGAAATATTGAAAATAAAGTCAAATAGTGCTATACTTACAATAATAAGGAGATAAGAATAATGAGGATAAATTTGAAGTTTTTTGCTATACCTATTTTTTTATTTGCTTTTATAGCACTCTTGATCCATTTTTATCCTCAAGAAGCTAATGCAATTTTATCTCATCGTCAAGAAAAAGTTAATAGCTATTTAGACAGTGATGGCAATACAATAGAAGTATTTAATTTATATGTTAGTATATCTGGAAGTTCCGAAGTAAACCATGTAGAAGGAGAAATTACACTTAACAATTTAAGTTTAATAAATTTTGAAATAAATCCTAATTTTATTGTCGAAAGCCTTAGTTCTGATAAATTAAAATTTAGTTTAACGTCAAACAAAGTATTTACAGCAAGTGATAGTAAAGTGATTTACGCTACAGTTACAGTAAAGCAAATAGCAAATAGTGATTGTAACTTCCTATTTAGACCTATAACAGCTAATAAAGTCAATACAAATAATTTTCAAATAACTAAAGAAGCTTATAAAAATAATACCATTATCTCAGAAATAGAAGCAGGAACAGAATTTCAATATAAAATAACAGTAACAGGAATTAATCAAATTGCCTCTGATACAGTAACAGTTTCCGATACAATTCCTAGCACTTTAGAAATTATAAATGCAGGTACAGGTATAAAAAATGGTCAGACCATAACATGGAATTTAGGATCATTTGCTCCTGGTACTAAAACTATTACTTTATGGGTTACAGTAAAAGCCAAAGCAAATATTAGTGGCACTATTAATAATACTGCAACATTAAGAGTTGGCGATAAAACTATCAGCGATGATACAACTGTAAAGGTAGTTTATTCTAATATTACTATTACTAAAAGTGCCAGTAAAAGTACTGTAATTGTTGGCGAAGAATTTTATTATGACTTAGTTATAAAAAATACAGGAACAGGAACATCAAAAAATATAACAGTTGTAGACTATTATGACAATGACTTAACATATCTAAATGCAACTATGGTTCCTTCATCAACCGCTATTAACACTATTACATTTAATATTGGTACTCTAGATGCTAATAAAACCAAAACTATTAGATTATACTTTAAAGTTAAGAATAGTACTAATAAAACAAAAATACCTAATCGAGCTACTGCTACAGAAGAAGGAAAAAATCCTGTAGAAAGTACTGTCGAAATAGAAGTATTAAAGCCTAATTTAACTATTAAGAAAAATGTTAGTTCTACAATTGTTAAAAGAGGCGATACTTTTAATTATACAATCACTATAACTAATAATGGAAAAACTTCAGCTAAAAATGTTCAAGTAACAGACACTATAAATAACAATTTTGAAATAATAAATACGAGTGTTGGTTCATATAATAATAATATTTTTACTGCCAATTTTACTACTATTAATATTAATGAAACAAAAACCATTTCGATAAAAGTTAGAGTAAAAAATACAGCACCTTTAGGAACAATATCTAATATTGCAACTGTTAAATCTGACAATACACCAGAAATAAGTGATGATGAGGATATTATTGTTACAGACTCTAATCTTGAAATAAAAAAAGAAGCAAGTAAAAAAATATTAGCTCCTGGCGAAGCTTTTAGTTATACTATAACTATTAAAAATAAAGGTACTGCTGCCGCTAATAATATAATAGTTAAAGATACTTTAAATAGTAACTTAATTTTAATTAGTTCTGATAATGCTACAGTAAATGGTAATACTCTAACGTGGAACATAAATTCTTTAGGGACGAATGCAAGCAAAACTTATACAATAAATGTTAGAGTTAAGGAAAATATTACTAACAATTTAACTATTCCAAATATTGTAACAGCCAAAGAGCCAGACAAAGAAGAAATACAAGATGAAGAAGATATCACAGTAAAGAAACCTATTTTAACTATTGAAAAAACAGTTGATAATTTAAAAGGAACAAAATTAATTAAAGCTGGCGAAGAATTTTACTATAATATAAAAGTTACTAACAAAGGTGAGGTGCCAAGTAGTCAAATTACAATAACAGATACTTTAAATGAGCTACTAACAATTATTGATGCTAATAGTGGAACTATAAATAATCAAACTATAACATGGACAATCAACTCTTTAAATGCAAATCAGTCAATTAATTATCGTATAAAAGTAAAATTATCTGATACAGCTTCACCTAATACACAAATAAATAATATAGCAATATTAACACATAAAGAAGAAAAATTAGAAGATGATGACACTATTACAGTTGTAGGACCTAATATTTATATTTTAAAGGATGCTAGTAAAAAGCAGGTAGAGAAAGATGAAGAATTTTATTATACTATTAAAGTTGGAAATTTAGGAAGTACTGCAGCTACAAATCTCTTAGTAACAGATACTATTCCTGATAAACTCATTTTATTAAATTATAACATAGGAGATGGCTTAACAGGCTCTAGTGAAGGAAACAAATTAACTGTCAATATTCCTATATTAAATCCTAATACAGAAATTATAATTCATGTTTATGTAGTCGCTAGTGATTCAGTTGTTAACAATGAAGTAATTACAAATACAGCAGTTTTAACTGACAAAGATAAAGAAATAGAAAGCAGTGTAAATGTTACAGTTATAGATACTGACATAAGTGTTATTAAAAGTGCTAGTGTTGATAAACTTACTAATGATGAAATATTTTTCTATTCTATAACTGTAAATAATAATGGTAATGTAGATGCCTACAATTTAAAGGTTATAGATACATTTGATGAAAGCAAATTAAAAATATTAGATACTAATGGTAATTTAAATGGTAATCAAATAGAATGGAATATTCCTATATTAAAAGCCAAAGATAGTATAACTTATAAAATAAAAGCTCAAGTACAGAATAGTACTGAAAATGACCAAATAAAAAATTCTGTAGTAGTAAAAGAGCCAGATAAACCAGACAAAACAGATGAAGTTACAATTCCCGTAGTTGCTCTTAAATTAAATATTACCAAGAGTGTTAGTAAAGAGGAAGTTGTAAAAGGAGATACATTTGACTATTTTCTTACTATAACTAATGAAAGCAATTTAGCTCTTAAAGATTTAATAATTAGTGATAAATTAGATGATAATTTAGAAGTTATTGATGCTAGTAATGGTACAAATGATAATAATTATTTATCATGGATAATATCACTTGAAGCAAATGAAACAAAAATTATTAAAATTAATGTTAGATTAAAAAAAGAATGTTCTTTAGATGAAATAGCTAATATTGCTAAAATAACTTACCAAGATAAAGAAAAAGAAAGTAATGAAGTTATAATAAAAACTAGTGATGTAGCAAATCCCCCTACTGGAAATATAGTAAGTTATGTTATAATAAGTATAGGAAGCATTACTGGATTAGGAATATTTGGTTTTGCAAAAAGAAAAAAAAGAATCTATAAAATATAAGGAGGGCATATGAAAGATATTTTAATAGGTTTCATAATAATAGTAGTAGGAGCAGTTATTATAGATTTTATCTATACTGAACAAAATACTTGTGTTAAAAATATTTCTGGTGGAGGCTCATTAGACTACAAATGTGGTTTTTTAAAAAAACAATTAGATTATGAAATTGATTTCTTAGATAGATTTTGGTAAAAGAAAAGCTGGTAATATCCAGTTTTTTTATGCAGCATTATCATTTCTTTTTAATGTTCTTGTGTAAGACTCTCTTTTTAAATTATATTTATCAAGCATATTTTTCTTTTTTAGCATTTTTTCTGTCTGTAATGATAGACTATTTCTAAGGCTTTCTATATATAATATAAATTCATTATCAAAAGCTAAATCAGGGTATTTTTTTAAAGCTTCACTTTCTAAATAATTTAAATATTCTATATTTCTACTATTCATATCAAAAGCATTATCTAAAGAATCTTGTCCATTTTTCAAATAATTTAATTCTTCGGGAGCAAAAGGAACAGTTTTTCTTTTTAAAATATTATGAAAAAAACCTAAATGCTTACTTACAAGAAAACCTGCAGTAAAGAGCAAAAAATATTTGTTAGTAGTAAATGGCAAAAACATAATAGAGGTTATTTCTAAGGCTTGAGCAGCTTTTCTTAATTTTTCTTTTAATAATTCTTTTTCAATTCTTTCAGCTTGAAAGCTTGTTAAACTATTTAAGTCTTCTAGTTTCTCTAGCATATGTTCATTTAAATCTATTTGATTTTCTAAATAAAGTTTTTTAACTTCCTCATTTAATTTATTCAACTCACCAGAATCAACATATTCTTGCAATAAACTTTGTTCTTTTCTTACATCATTATCTATTTGTTTATCTAAATTATCAAATATACAAAAAACTTTGTTTTGTAGGCTTTCTAGTTGCGTTCTACTTTCAGGGGATAAATTATCTTGCGAATATTTAAGCATTGTACTCATTAATAATTCTAATCTATTATTTATTTTATCATAATCTTTATCTTCTAAATTTTCTTTATTTTTTTCTGTTATAATATTTTTTAATATAGAATCAATTTCTAAAGAAATAGCTTTAAAATTTATTTTTGTAAATACAATTTCTTCTTCTTTTTCATTATCTGATTTAGATTGTGGCTCTGGTTCTTGTAATTCTTCTGTCAAAACTTGTAATTCTGGCTCTATCACGATTGGCTCACTTAAATTTTCTGGTTTTTCATCCAATTTAGCATCTACTACATCTAGTATCGGAGTAATTATAACTTCTAAATTATCAACTTCATTTATATCTGGAGGTAAATTATTAGGTTCTTGCCAGTCAACTAAAATATCAGGCGTATCTTTTCTATCTATACCTAAAGGGGTATCTTTTAACATTTCTGGTATATCTTCAACTTCAATTGAAATTTCTTCTAACGTTTCAGGTGCTTTAACACTTGCTTGAACATCATCAAATACTTGCACTTTTGAAGGCATTATTACACTTTCAGCTTGTGCTCTGTTAATTGAAGACAAAACCATGTTATTTGAATTTTTATCTGGTACTTTTTCTATCTTATTATCTAAATTTAATTCACTTTTTAAAGGTTCAGCTTTATTATGAGTAATTTCGGCAGGTATTGTTTCTTCAGGCTCTAATTTAGCTTCAGGCTCCCTAAAAGGAAATGCCACATTATTATCCTCACTTTTTTCTTGCTGCTTATTTTCTTCATATCTTTTTCTTTTAGTACTATATTCTTTTACAGGTAATAAAGAAGTAGATTCATATTTAGTTTCAACTATTAGAATTTCTATAATTTCTTCTTCAATAATTATCTGTAATTTCTCTTTTAACTTTAAATCATCAACAATTTCCTTTTTTTCTATTTTATTAATTATCTTTGGAATAATTTTTTCTTGTACTAAAATAATTATTTCTTTTTGTGTTTCTGTTAAGTTATGTTCTTCAATTTCTAGCATTTCTGCATAAACATGAAAAATTGTTTCTTTTAACTCAGGAATACTAATAAAAAAATTAGTAGACTTATTTTCTCTTAATAATTCTTTATCTCCTGCATCAGGTATTGTAACAATATCTTCTACTTTACCATTATCATTATCTAACTTTTTCTTTTTAATTTTCAATTTATAGTTAGAATCGCCAGTCTTTTTAGTTTTCTTTTTTGGAATAAAAATGATAAAGAAAAAGCCAAAAAAAGAACTTAAAATATTTCTTAAAGATTGGAGAATAAACATAATAATTCTTTTGATAAGGTTCTTCTTTTGCATAAAAATTCACCAATACATATTATACCATAAAAAAAGTAGTTAACAAAAACATAATTATTGTTTTCAAAGCATTTATGTGATATTATATTTATAGTATAAGAGGGAGTAGGTAGTGTGGCTAATTTAGATACACATTTTAAAATTGACTACAATAATTCCATTAGCAATCCCAAAGCTGCATTTAAAGGAGAAAAGTATCGTATAACCATCTTAACAGAAAGATTAATTCGCTTTGAATATGATACTAATGGAACTTTTTTTGACCATCCAACAGAATTAGCACGATTCCGTAATTTTCCTGTACCTGAATTTCAAGTTGAAGAAGATGACAAAAATCTTGTTATTCAAACTAAATATTTTGTCTTGCAATATATGAAAGAAAAACCATTTATTGGGCCTAAATATGCTCCAGACCAATTCTTAAAAGTAGGTTTAATGAACAGTGATAAAATTTGGTATTTTGGTCATGCTGAAGCTCGTAATTTTGGTGGTACTAAAGTATCTCTTGATAAAGGAATAAAAGAGCCTTTTGAAAAAGGTTTATATTCAACAGATGGTTTTGCCTCAATAGATGATTCTAAAAATTTGGTATTTATGGAAGATGGTTTTCTAGTAAAACCAACAGCTAAAAGAATTGATACATATTTATTTATATATCGTCGCGATTTTGGTTTATGTTTAAAAGACTATTTTACTCTTACTGGGTATCCGCCTATGATTCCTAGATATGCTCTTGGAATATGGTGGAATAGAGACTTAATTTATTCTTTTGAAGATACTAAAAAGCTAATAAAAGCTTTTAATTCTCATGAAATACCTATATCTGTATTATTACTAAATGAATTTTGGCATTTAAAAGATAAACGTGACCTAAATAAGTACAAGACAGGTTTTACTTTCTCTAAAGAATTATTTCCTAATCCTTTTGAATTTACAACTTACATGCATGACCGTGGTATTAGAATAGGAATAAATATGGATCCTTATGAAGGAATAAATGACCATGAAGAAAAATTTCGAGAAATAACAGGCGAATTAGGTTTAATAAATACTCGTCGTATTCCATTTAATGTTTTTGATAAAACATTTTTAAATATATATTTTAATCGTTTAATTAAGCCTTTAGACAGTTTAGGAGTTGATTTTTATTGGATAGATTATAACTATGATTTAGATAATTTAAAAGCTCTAACCCATTATCACTTTATGAATTATTACAAAGATAATCGTTATAGACCCATGGTTTTTTCTCGTAACAGTTTAACAGCATCTCATCTAAATGGTATTCATTATTCTGGAAAAACAACAGTCAGCTTTGACACTTTAAATTATTTACCATCATTTAACTCTAACGCCAGTAATATCGGTTTATCTTGGTGGAGTCATGACATAGGTGGCTTTAAAGGTGGTATTGAAGATAGTGAATTATATATAAGATATATTGAATTAGGTACTTTTAGTCCTATATTTCGTCTTGCATGCGAAAGAGGACACTACTATAAAAGAGAACCTTGGGCATGGGATATCAAAACTTATACTATTGCTAAAGAATATTGTCACATGCGTCATCGTTTAATCCCATATCTTTATGCTGAAAATTATAAATATCATAAAACTGGATTACCATTAGTTCAACCATTATACTATAGTTATCCTGAAATATATGATGAGCCAGTATATAAAAATGAGTACTATTTTGGTAGTGAGCTTTTAGTAAAACCTATAACCAAAAAACAAGATGAAGTAATGCATAGATGTGTAGAACAAATATTTTTACCTAAAGGAACTTGGTATGATTTTAAAACTGGCAAAAAATTCCCTGGTAATAAACGTTATGTAGCCTTTTATAAAGATGAAGATTATCCTGTATTTGCTAAAAGTGGGTCTATCATTCCTTTAGCTGATTTAAGAGAAAATATAAATGATACTAATCCGCCAGATTCCTTAGAAATTCATGTTTTTCCAGGTCGTAGTAACATATATAAACTTTATGAAGATGATGGCTTATCAAGACTTAATGAAGAAGGATATTATATAATTACTGCTATAGACTATAATTACTTAGCTAATAATTATACTTTAATAATTCGTCCGATCGAAGGTAAAGCGGGTATTATACCTAAAAATCGTAATTATAAAATTAGATTCCGAAACACAAGAGAAGCAGAAAATGTTGTAGCGTATATTAATGGTACTGAAATACCTGTTGAATCTTATACTGAAGATACAGATTTTATAGTTGTTGCTAAAAACATCTCTACAACTAGTCAGTTAACTATAAACTGTAAAGGAAAAGATATAGAAATAGATGCTGTAAGATTAATTAATGAAGATATTAATTCCATTATTAAAGATGCTGAAATAAATACTAATTTAAAAGAAAGTATTGCTGCCATTATGTTTAGTAATATAGATATTAATAAAAAAAGAGTAGAAATAAGAAAACTTGGCACTAAAGGTTTAAAAAGTGTTTTTGTCAGAATGTTTATAAAACTACTTGAATATGTATCTGAAATTTAGTAAAATATGATAAATACGTTGAAGAAAAGAGTATTAATAATAACTTTTATTAAAAGAGAAGCTGTGGTTGGTGAAAACAGTAATAAAAGAATTATGAACTTGCTTTTTAGAGTATGTGGGATAGTCCCCTTAAAGACACTTAAGATATAAATAAAGGTGGTACCGCGAGTTTTATTCGCCCTTGATAAATACCATCTTTTTATTTTTAAAGAAAGGATATAAAAAATGAAATATGAATATGCACTTTACTTATTTGTAATTTTAATGATTATTGTCTTTTTAGTTGATTATTATTTAATTAATAAAAAAAGATTATATCTAATTACTAACAAAGGTAAAAATAAAAAAGGTAAAAATAAAAAAATTAAAAATATAGGAGAATTAGATTATTTAATTATGAAATTCAAATTAGATAAAAAGAAAATTAATCAAAATAAGGCAATATTTTGGATAGCTATTATAAATAGTTTTATTATCTCTAGTGTTAGTTGTGTTATAATGTTAATACCTTTAAAATTAATGTGGCAGATGTTAATTGCTTTTGCTTTATTATTTGCATTAATTTATTCTATTTATGAAATATATGGTAGACATTTAAAAAAAGAGGAGGAGAAGTAAAATGAATACAAAAGATATTGAAAAGAAATGGCAAAATATATGGCAAGAAGGACAATATTTTCACGCTTTAAATAATAGTGATAAAGAAAAGTATTATATTTTAGTAGAATTTCCATATCCTAGTGGATCTGGGCTTCATGTTGGTCATGTAAGAAGCTATTCTGCATTAGATGCTATGGCTCGTATGAAAAGACTTCAAGGATATAACGTCTTATTTCCTATGGGTTGGGATGCTTTTGGCGCACCTGCTGAACAATACGCTATTAAAAATCATATTTATCCAGCTGAGGCAGTTAAAGAAAATATCAAAACTTTTAAAAGTCAAATAGAATCTTTAGGAATGTCTTTTGATTGGCAAAGAGAGTTTTCCACTACAGACCCTGAATATTATAAATGGACACAATGGCAATTTCTCCAATTTTATAAAAAAGGTATGGCATACAAAGCTGAAAAAGAAATAAATTGGTGTCCCGTATGTAAAACAGGCTTATCTAATGAAGATGCTGCTGGTGGAGTATGTGAACGCTGTGGTTCTAAAGTAACTAAAAAGCTAAAAAGTCAATGGATTTTACGAATGAGTGATTATGCTGAACGTTTATTAGATGGATTAAAAGATACAGAATTTGAAGATAAAATAAAAATTGCTCAAGTAAATTGGATTGGCAAAAGTATTGGGGCCGAAGTAAAATTTAAAATAAAAGAAGTGGATGATTCTTTAACAGTTTTTACAACTAGATGTGATACTTTATTTGGTGCAACTTTCATGGTTATATCACCAGAGCATTCTATACTAAACAAATATCAAAGTGAAATTAAAAATATCAAAGAAATAAATGATTATCAAAATGCTGCTAAAGAAAAAAGTGAAATTGAAAGAACTGATGCTACCAAAGCTAAAACAGGTATTAAAGTAGAAGGCTTAACAGCTATAAATCCTGTAAATAATAAAGAAATAGAAATATGGGTTAGTGATTATGTATTATCATCTTATGGAACAGGAGCAATAATGGCAGTTCCGGCTCATGATGAACGTGATTATGCTTTTGCTAAAAAATTTAATATTGAAATAATTCCCGTAATTGATGGTGGAAATATAGAAGACGCCGCTTATACAGAGGATGGTCTTCATATTAATTCTGATTTTCTAAATGGTTTAAATAAAGAGGAAGCTATTTCCAAAATGCTTGAATATCTTGAAGAACAAAAATTAGGAACTAAAAAGATTAATTACCGCTTACAAGATTGGATTTTTTCTCGTCAAAGATTTTGGGGTGAGCCTATACCTATGGTTTACTGCGAAAAATGCGGTTGGGTTCCTGTACCAGAAAAAGAGCTACCAGTATTATTACCAACAGTAGCAGAGTATGAACCAACAGATAATGGAGAATCACCACTATCTAAAATTACAGATTGGGTAAATACTACTTGTCCAAAATGTGGTGGCCCTGGAAAACGAGAAACTGATACAATGCCAAATTGGGCTGGTTCTAGTTGGTATTGGCTTCGCTACATGGATGCTAAAAATGAGAAAGATTTTGTAAGTTCATCTGCTCTTAAATATTGGGGCATGGTTGACTACTATAATGGTGGTATGGAACATGCAACTAGACATCTATTGTATGCTAGATTCTGGCATCAATTCTTATTTGACCAAGGATTAGTTCCAACACCTGAACCTTTCAAAAAGAGAGTTGCTCATGGAATGATTTTAGGCTCAAATGGCGAAAAAATGAGTAAGAGTAAAGGTAATGTTATCAATCCTGATGACATGGTTAATTTATATGGTGCTGATGCTTTACGTTGTTACGAGTTGTTTATTGGCGATTATGAAAAAGATGCAGCTTGGTCTGATTTTGGTCTTAAGGGTTGTAAACGTTTCCTAGAACGTGTTATACGTCTTAAAGATAAAGTTGTTGAAAGCACTAATTATTCTCCAAGCTTAGAAAGTATTATTCATAAAACAATAAAAAAAGTTAGTAGTGACTTAGCAAATATGAAATATAATACTGCAGTATCAAGTCTAATGATTTTAACTAATGCTTATGAAAAAGAAGAAACTATAACTAAAGATGATTACCAAGTATTATTAGTTCTCTTAAATCCTATAGCACCTCATTTAACAGAAGAACTAAATGAACAAATTGGTTCTAAAAATAAAATCGTTGAAATGAATTGGCCAATATATGATGAACAAAAAACATTTGATGATAAAGTAACTATTGGCATACAAGTAAATGGTCGTTTAAGAGGCGAAATTACAACTTTCTTAGAAGAAGATGAAGAAAGTATAAAAAATAAAGCCTTAGAAAATTCCAATGTTCAAAAAAATATTGAAGGAAAAGAGATAGTAAAAATAATCATTATTAAAGGTAAAATTGTAAATATAGTAGTAAAATAAAAGACAAAAATAAATTGTCTTTTTTTGGTATAAATTTATCTTTGACATGAAAGTCAAGCTATGCTATAATAACAAACCATCAGAGGGGGGGGAATAGCTTTGATTGACAAGATAATTAAAGGTAAAATAATCGAAATAGCTATAGTTAGTATTTTTGTCATTGTATCTGTTCCCATTTGGCAAGGTTTTGAAAAAAAAATTAGCCAAGCTAATGTTACCACTTTAGCTGATTATAATTTAAAATATAGTATTACAAATAATAACGGACTTGAAATTATTAATGTTTTAAATAAATATTACATAAATAAGAATTATAAAATTTTATTAAGAACTAGTAAAGATATTGATATAAGAAAATCCAAAATTGTTATTAATGGCATTACGCATTTTATGGACGATTTCAACATTGAAAAAAAGGGTGGTTATTACACTTTCACTATTATTAGTGATTATATTACTGCAGATAATCATGAATTTATAATAAATACGAAATTTGTAGGTGATAACATTTATTATACATATA
The DNA here is from genome assembly GCA_948444795.1 of uncultured Erysipelotrichaceae bacterium. Taxonomy (GTDB): domain Bacteria; phylum Bacillota_I; class Bacilli_A; order RF39; family UBA660; genus MGBC108787. The sequence goes on from CAOJUX010000013.1 coordinate 19,709, forward strand.
TTTTAGAAGAAAATTCCAATTTTTAAATAAAGTGATAAAATGTACTTGTAATTTATCACTTTTTTATGGTATCATTATACTATGGTGATAGTATATGAAAATAAAGGATATTATCAAAAAACAAACGACCGTAATTGCAATAGCTGTAATATTAGTTGTAGTGGCTGCTATTGGATTAAGTTATTCAGTGTTTTTTGCCGTAAAGAAAAATTCAAGTAATCAAGTAATAACAGCAGGAACTCTCCAATTAACAGTTGCAGATATTTCTGCTTTAACATTAAGCAGTCCTATTACAAACACAGAAGGATTAACATCTCGCGCTGTAAGTTATACTGTAAAAAATACTAATAGTAACTTACCAGCAGCTTATACTATATATATTTATGCAGATAGTTCAAATACTTTAGACGTTAGTAAAATAAAAGTTTCTTTAGATGGAAATGCAAGTGCTGGTAGTACTTTTAAAGCACTTAATTCTATTGCATCTGAAACTATTACACTAAAAGATGGAACTACTACTAGAACAGGGTATAAGATTGGTAGTGGAACTATAGCCGCAGGTGGATCTGAAGCTACAAAATATATTCGTGTTTGGGTTGACGAAGATTTAATAACCGATGAACTAGTAAATAAAAAAGTCAGTCTATATTTACATATTGTAAGTGAGGTTCAAGAATAAATTCCTTTGGGAATTTTTTTTTATTTAATAAAAAAATACTTAATAGTATATATTTATAATAATTTATAAATCATGATAACTAACAAATAATATAAATGAAATAATCAAGCATAAAGTAATTTAGTTATTTTAATTTTTAATAATTTTACCAATTTTAGCTTTTCTGTGCACATATACATAGAAATCTTTTTTATTTTATATATAAATCTGTTAAAATTTAATGCAGATTTTACCAATTCTGTAATTTGACTAAAATACCTTTTTATTATATGATTAGCTCATAGAAAAGAGGCGAACAAATGTATAAAGAAGACACAGAAAATGTAGAAGTGTATTTTATTTGTAACAAAAAACACAAAATGGAGTTAATAGAAACTTATTATGATGAAGTTTTAGATATTCATAGTTGGTATTTTAATACTTATTTGGCTTATCAATATTGGAAACAAGATTTTAAAACTTTAGAATTAGGAGATATTTCTCGCATGCTCTTAACAGTCGCGGCCAGTAGATATATTATTTATAGTTTAGAAACCAAAGAATATAAAAATAAAAAAGAACATCAAAGATTATTAAGTGACCTTTCAACAATAGAACCACAAATAGAAAATATAATTAAAATAAATGATTTTATCCTTAAGGATTTAGAATAAATAATTGCTTTTTTTTTAATTATGTTCTAATATAGTATTTAAGAAATATCTATGAAGGGAAGTTTCTCTATGAAAGATAATTATATCGATTTTAATCAAAATAAAGATTATACACTCTTAAAACACGCAGGCGAAATTATTAAGAATGGTGGTTTGGTTTTGTTTCCTACTGAAACAGTTTATGGTATAGGAGCTAATGGATTAAATAGTGATTCTGTTGCTAAAATTTTTGCTGCTAAGGGACGAAAATCTGATAATCCTTTAATTCTTCATATTTCTGATATAAAAATGTTAGCAGATATAGTTGAGGATATAACACCACTTGAAGAACGTTTAATGTCTAAATTTTGGCCAGGACCTTTAACCATAATACTAAGAAAAAAAGATATAGTTCCAAGTATTGTAACAGCAAATCTAAATACTGTTGGTGTTAGAATGCCAAATAATGAAATTGCTAGAAAGTTAATTGAGTATGCTGGAGTTCCAATTGCTGCTCCTAGTGCCAATATTTCTGGCCGACCTAGTGGTACTAATATTAATGATATAAAAGAAGAATTTGCTGGCAAAGTGGATTGTATTATTGACGGCGGTGAAACTAATATTGGGCTTGAATCTACAGTTGTAATTGTTCAAAATGAAAAGGTTAAAATATTGCGACCCGGCAAAGTAACTAAGGAAGATTTATTAACTATAACACCTAATGTAGAAATAGATAGTCATATTCTAAGTAAACCAGAAAGCGGACCTGTATTAAGCCCTGGTATGAAATACCAGCATTATGCTCCCAAAACAAAATGCATATTAATATATAGTCATGATAATTTTAAGTTGATTAAAGAAATGCAAAATGAAGCAAATAAATGGCCTAATAGTTTATTAATTACAAGAGAGGAAAATTTGCAATATTTTTCTAATGCCATTTCTTATGGGTCTTCATTAGAAGAAATTAGTCATAATATTTTTAAAATTTTAAGACAAGTAGATAAGGAAAATGTTGATATGATTATCATTGAAGGGGTAGCACCAAAAGGCTTAGGATTAGCTATTATGAATCGTCTTCTACGAGCTTGTTCCTATAATTATAAAGAAGTATAACAGGAGAAAATATGTATAATATTGATAAAATAAAAAATGATTTACAAAAAGAATTATCTAATAAAAGATTTAATCATAGTATAATGGTTGCCAGTGAAGCTAAAAAACTAGCTGAAAACTATAAAGAAAATTCTGAAAAAGCTTATATTAGTGGTCTTCTTCATGATATTGCGAAAGAATATAAAGAAGAAGAAAATCTTAATTATGTAAATAAATATAACTTATCTTTAGAATTATTAGAATCTAAATACCAAAAAATAATTCATAGTGAAATAGGAGCTTTAGTTGTAAAAGAAAAATATAATTTTGATGATGATATATGCAATGCCATAAAATATCATACTATTGGTAATGTTAATATGAATATGCTCGCTAAAATCATTTTTATTGCTGATAAAATAGGTAGAGAAAATTTATCATCAGAATATAAGCAAATACAAGAACTAGCTTACAAAAATATTGATGAAGCTTTAAAGTTATATTTTTTATTAAACAATAAAAAACTTGAAAATAAAGGAATAAAACCTCATCCTAATTCAATAGAATTGCTAAATTTTCTTGAAAGTGAATAATAATTTAAAATATATAAGCTAAAAAAATAGAAGGAGAATAATATGGAAATTATCAAAACTATAGATTTATGGACAGAGCAATTAACTAATCATTATGAATGCTTTAATGGAGCGTTTATCGACGGTTTTGAATCTGGCAAAAATCCTTACGATACATATAAAATAGTGAGAAATTGCAATTGTCTTATTTCTAACAATAGTAAAACAATAAATATTACTAATAAGCATCAGGCCATTATTTTTTATAAAAAAGGTAATCCTGTAAGATTAATGGTAATAAATAAAGATACTAATGTTGATAAGTGTATTTCCATTGCTCTCAATCAATATTTTAAATCTGAGAAATTAAATGATTTTTTATGTAAATTAAAGGTAAAATCATATACAGTAGATTTACGTGAAGAAAGTGTATTTAATAAAGCAAATCGTAACAAAGAGATTGATGTTGGATCTTGTGATAGATGGAATTTATTATATTGTATGTTAAAAGGTAGCTATACTGAAAGTACTACACCTTATGGTAATTTTGCTAGTGATAAATATGAATTTGTACCTGAAATAAATATAAAATATGAGTTAAAAACAGATACTGAAATTTTTACTATAAATCATAATTGTGCTTTTATAAATGTTTTAGGTACTAGAATTATTCTTATTCAAGAGAATTCTCCACTTACAAAATAGAATAGGCGAATAAATCATGGAATTAGAAGAATTAAAATTAAAATATGATAAATTACAAAAGAAGTATGGAGCTAAAAACTTAGATTCTATATATAATGGAGGCTGTGCCAAAAATCCTGATATATGCTTTGTATTTATGAATCCCACTGGCAAAAATATTGCCTCGAATAAAAATTGGAAAGGGTTAAAATCACCATGGATAGGCACTAAGAATATTTGGGATTTGTTTTTTTGCTTAAATTTAATTGATACTGATATTTACAAAACTATAAAAAATATTAAAGGTAGTGATTGGACAGAAAAATTTGCAGAAATAGTATATGATAATGTAAGTAAGCACAAATGCTTTATTACGAACCTTGGAAAATGCACACAACTTGATGCTAGACCACTTCCTAATTCTGTATATAAAGAATATTTAGAATTATTAGAAAAAGAAATTAGTATTGTCAATCCTAAAGTAATAATTTTATTTGGAAATCAAGTAAGCTCCATAGTGCTAAAAGAAAAAATATCAGTATCAGAAGTACGTAAAAAAGTTTTTCATAAAAAAATATATAACATTAATTATAAATTTTATTCTGTTTATTATCCAGTAGGCAACGGTCGATTTAATATAGATAAATCAATTGAAGATATTAAGTGGATAATAAACAATGAATTAGCTTCCATTAATAATTAAATGCAAATTATATATTAATTAAAATACTTTTATTAATATGTTCGCGCATTTGAAATCCGTTGATATGTGCTTTAGGCTTTTTGTATTTATATATGTAAAAATTATTATTATTGTAATTCTCAGGAATTAAATCAGATATTAATGATTTATCAATAAATCTTTTTTTTGCATCTTGCAACAGCTCATTAATATTATTGAATTCATGTATACCACTATAATAATAAGATTCATCATTAAACATTGGCTCAAACCAATATACTTTGTTATTATTGTAGAAAGCAAAAATAGAATGACTCGGACACCCAGCATTATCATCATAGAATAAATAATAAGTTTCAAATTTTAAAGAAGTCATGTATTTAAAGAAACATCTATATAATTCTGCCATATCCCAACAATTACCTACATGGCTTTTAAATAACTCTATTGGTCTTTGGAGAGAAAAATCAACAGGATTATTATTACCATAAAATATGTTATTATCTTTGTCTACCCATCCATACATAAATCTATTCTGCATAAATTTAAAGAATTGCTCTATAGTTATTAAATTATTTTTTTTAAAATATTTTTTATAATTCATAATTTACCTCTATATAATTTTAACATATTTAACTAAAAATTTAAAATTAAAAGCTTTAATTTATAGCTAAAAAAAATATATTATAGTATAATCAACTTAAATAAGGAGATAATTATGAATAATAAAAATTATGTAGTAATAATGATATTTAACAAAAAATATGATAAAGTTTTACTAGTAAAAAGAAATAAAAAACCATATAAAAACTGCTGGAATGGTATTGGTGGGAAAATAAATGAAAATGAAACCATAATTGAAGCAGCTATAAGAGAAAGTAAAGAAGAAACAGGTATATCTCTAAACGATCCTAAATTATTAGTAACTTATATTTATCCTAAAAATAATCCTTTAAACAGCAATACTCATTTGCATGTTATATATTGCAATAGTAACGAAGTAGAAGTTCCCGACAATGAAGAAGGTCATTATGAATGGAAAAATATAGATTTTGTTATGAATAATCTAAGTACAGATATTGCAGGTTTATCAAATTTGAATCAATTTGTTAAAGAAATACTTGATATTGAAAATATAAAAAAGTTTTATCAACAAAATTAAAGGAGTATATATATTATGGATTTAAAAACTACAATTTTTAATAAAATATTTAAAATGAATAAAAGAAAACTAGGTATTATAATAATATTAACTATAGCTATAATTTTAATTTTTTTCCCATTTATAGATACTAATTTTTTCTATGCTAATAGAATTAAAAATAGAATTGAAATCCTTCAAGAAATAACAGAACTAGATATAAGCCGAATTAAAGAAGATAATAATTTACTAAAAGAATATGAGAACATTATAAAGGAAATAAATAATTCAGATAATAATTATATTAATAAAATTCTTAATAATAATAAAAATGACCATGTATTAGGAAAATTTATAAGTGGTGGTTTATTATGGTGGATACTAGGAGTAATTATGTTGTTTTTTTATAATATTATTTGCAAAGAAAATAATGGCAAAAGAAACATTGGTATTAGATTTGGTGGCTTTATATTGTGTGGAATTATAGGATCTTTTATAGGATTTGTATGTTCGCTAATTCCAACTATATTTAATATTTGGATAAATTATATAATAATTCCTATTTTAGTCCTTATTTTAATGACTTTATTATTATATAATAAAAATAATTAGAAAGTGGGTATTCTTATGAAAATATTATTTGCTACGACAAATCAGGCTAAAATTTTAAAGTACAAGGAAGCCTTAGAAAAGCAAGGTATAGAATTATTAACAATAAAAGATTTAGATTTTAAACTAGAAATAGACGAAAATGGCAAAGATGCTCTTGAAAATGCATATATTAAGGCAAAGGCATATTTTGATGCCACCAAAATTCCGACAATTGGAATGGATAATACTTTATTTATTGAAGAACTGCCAGAAGAACAGCAACCAGGCACTTATGTTAGAAGGGTAAATGGTAAAGAATTAACAGATGATGAAATGATTGAATACTACACTAATCTTGTAAAAAATAATGGTGGACAACTAACAGCGAAATGGGTATATGGAATGGTTCTATATAATAATGGTAAAATAAATAAACTTACATGGGCTAAAGATCATTTTTATTTTATTGATAAGCCCAGTAAAATAAGAAATAATGGATATCCATTAGATTCAATAAGTATAATACCTGAATTTAATAAGTATTTTGTAGAATTAACTCCAGAAGAAAAAAGAATTATTTCTGCAGATAATGAAACTTCTGAAATAGTAAATTTTATTAAAAATGCTATACTTCAATAATAAAACTAATAGTTCTAAATACTAAAAATTTCCAGGCAAAAAACAAAACAAACGTTTGCAAACGCTTGTTTTTTATAGTACAATAATAATGGTGATTTCAAATGGGATTACAAGAAAAATTAACAATTTTAGCTGATAGTGCTAAATATGATGCCTCTTGTTCATCAAGTGGAAGTAACAGAAAAAGCAATAATGGGCTTGGAAGCACTTCCATATCAGGTATATGCCACTCATTTGCCTCTGATGGTAGATGTATATCATTATTAAAAATTCTTTTAACTAATTGTTGCATTTTTGATTGTAAATACTGTTTAAATAGAAAAAGTAATAATATAAAAAGAGCTGTTTTTACACCAGAAGAGATTTGTACAATTACTTTAAATTTTTATAGAAGAAATTATATTGAGGGTTTATTTTTAAGTTCAGGAATTATTAAAAGTCCTGATTATACTATGGAGCTATTAATTAAGACTATTTCTATGTTACGCCATAAATATCATTTTAATGGTTACATTCACGCTAAAGCTATACCAGGAGCTAGTCAAAAACTTCTGAAAGAATTAGGAACTTTGGTAGATCGTTTAAGTGCTAATATTGAACTTCCTACTGAAAATGGGTTAAAGTTATTAGCGCCCAATAAAGAAAGTAAAAATGTAGCGCAAATTATGAAATATATTAAAGATAATCAAAATAAAAAGTATGTTCCTGCTGGTCAAAGTACTCAAATGATTATAGGAGCTACCAAAGAAACTGATTTGCAAATTATGAATCAAAGTTTCAATTTATATGAAAAATTTCATTTAAAACGTGTTTTTTATTCAGCATATGTTCCAGTTAATAAAGATAATCTATTACCAACATTAGAGCATCCACCATTAGTAAGAGAAAATAGATTATATCAAGCTGATTGGCTACTTCGATATTATAATTTTAAAGTCGGTGATTTATTAGATGCTAAAAATCCAAATTTCAATATTTTATTAGATCCTAAAGTTGATTGGGCATTAAGACATTTAAAAGAGTTTCCCCAAAGAAATAAACACTTGCTCTTATTTTGACTTATTAAAAATTCCTGGAATTGGTGTAAAAAGTGCTAAAAGAATAATTAGTTCACGAAGACATTTTACTATTCATTTAGAAGATTTAAAACGAATGGGTGTAATTTTAAAACGTGCACAATATTTTATTTTATGCAATAATAAATATATAGTAGATAAAAGGTATTTTAAAAAAGAATTTATAGAAAGAAATATTATTTTAGAGGAAAATATAGTTTCAACACCTAAAGAACAATTGAGGTTATTTTAGCTATGAACAAAGTATTCATGTATGAAGGAGATTTTATTTCCCTATTAAATATTATAATATATCTTTTAAAAAATAATATAAAGCCTGAAAATATAAAAAAAGAGCCATACACACCATCATTATTTGAAAATATTATTAATATATCCATTCCTAAAAATCCCGCAATAATTGAACAAATAAGCAAATCTTTTGGTAAATATATAATAAAAAATATGTACTATGTTTTTTTATCTGAAGAAGATAATAAAGAATTAATACTATATTATTTTTTTCGTAATACTATAAAATATCGCCATAAAATAATGTACTATCGAAATTTGAAGTGTGTAAGTGAAGTGCTACGCATTTCAGGATATGTTATGCATGAAAATCATAAAATGAAAGGATTTTTAAGATTTAAGGAATTATCTGGTAATATTTTATACGCAGAAATGGAGCCCACTAACGATATTCTTTTTTTACTTTCTTGCCATTTCGCAAGTCGTTTAAAAAATGAATTTTGGCTTATAAAAGATAATAAAAGAAAAATAATAAGTATATATGATAAAAAACAATTTATCATTATAAAAGAAGAAGATTTTCAGTTATTAACAAAAGAAGAAAGTAAAGAGGAGAAAAATATTGAATCTCTGTGGTGTGCATTTTATAAAACAATTGGAATTAAGGAAAGAGCTAATTATAATTGTCGGCGCAATTTTATGCCTAAAAAATATTGGAAATACATAACTGAAGTAAAGGAGGAATTATGAAAAAAGTTGTTTGTGGCTCAGAATTACAAGAAAAAATATTAGAAAGTATATCACTTTTATGTGGTACAGTAAAACAAACATTAGGTCCAAAAGGTAACAATGTTTTAATTGATCATTCAACTTTTTCGCCATTTATTACTAATGATGGAGTTACAATTGCTAAAAATATTGAAAGTGAAGATCAGGTTATAGCCGCAATTCTAGAGATTATAAAAGAAGCTTCAATTAAAACAGACGAGGAAGTAGGGGATGGTACAACTACTACACTAGTTTTATTAGAGAGCTTATATAAGCAAAGTATACAATATATAAATAATGGAGCCAGTCCTATTTTATTAAAAAAAGAGTTAGATAAAAACCTTGCTATAATTTTACAAGAACTACAAAAATTAAAAAGCAAAGCATCTATAAGTAATTTAAAAAATATAGCTACTATTTCTGCAGGGGATGAAGAATTAGGTCAAATAGCTTATCAAGTTATGAGAAAAGTTAAAGAAAAATCTGCTATTACCATAAAAGAAGTTCCTAATGATAAAATATCTCTTTCCTTTTTTAAAGGATATAGCTGTGAAATATCACTTGCATCACCATATTTTTTAATAGATACTAATATATTAAATTTTGAGGATGCATATATATTATTGTTAAATGCTTCACTTCACAATCTAGAATACATTAGTTTTATTTTAAATGACATTATAAAAAACAATCAAAAATTAGTTATAATTGCCAATGACTTTGAAGAACATACAGTTGAAGAACTTGTTTCTCTTTCTTTAATAGAAAATATATCTTTGTGCTTACTAAAAATAGAAGATTACGGAATGCATATATATGAGATAATGAAAGACATAGCTTGTATTACAGGGGCCAATATTATTGAACAGGGAAGTAGTATAACAGGTAAAGATATAGGCTATATAACCAAAATAGAGATAACTAAAGAAAAAATCAGAGTTGATTTTAAAACAAATAACCAAATAAAAAAATATTTAGCCAAATTAAAAAAAGAAATGAAAACAATTAATAATGATTTAGAAAAAGATTTTTTAATTAAAAGAATTTCCATGTTTTCTAATGGCACAGCTGATATAAAATTGGGAGCTCCTACCAAAACAGAAGGCCTAGAAAAAAGAATGCGTTTAGAAGATGCCCTATGTGCTTTAACAGTTTCTAACCAAGGTGTTTTACCTGGATGTGGAATAAGTCTTTTGCAAATTTCTAATAATTTACATATCTTTAATGATGCCAGTAAAATATGGCAAGAAACTTTAAAAATGCCATTTGAGCAAATTTTAACAAATGCAGGTCTTAACTTTTTTGATATTCAAACAAAACTTGAAAAAGAAAAGTTTAAATTTATTTATAATATTTCAAATGATACATGGGAAGAAAGTATAAATAGTAAAGTAATTGATCCTTATCTAGTTGTAAGACATTCTTTGATCAATGCAAATTCTATAGCAGGAATGTTAATTACAACAACAAGTTTAATCATTAATGAATATAAAAATAATTATAATAAAGAAAATGAATATAATAACTGGTAAGTAAAGTAGGTGAGGTAATATTATGAAACATAATAAAAAATTGAACTACTTTAACTTATTTCTAAGTAAATATTTTCTTTATATATCCATACTTTTATAACCTCCTTGTTAGAATAGAATCCTACTATTTATATAAGGGTAATTATGTGGTTATCTAATACTTAAATTAGTTTTGCTGAACTTAATATGTCTTGATAAAAACTTAATATCTAAATTTGAAGTACCAACTTTCATTTTTAGTTTTCTCTTAATACATTCAGGGAAATCTAAAGTTTCTATGGTCGCTTTCATAAATATTCATCAACTTTTTTACACAATGAAAAAGCCATAATATCAAATGCTGTGGACTTGTTTTATATAAAGAAAACTCGCTTACCATTTCTATTGTGCGAGTATTAACCTAAATGGAGCGAATCACATACAAGTTACGAACTTGATTCTCTTTCTATAAATATTATATATGAATTGTTATTAAATTTCAATGGGAGTATATGAAAATTTTAGCATTTGTAGTATAATTTAATAGAGTAAAAACTTTAGGTGGTATAGAAAATGAAAAAAGATAATAATATTAATTTTATATTTAAGAGTCTTAATAAGAAAAAAATAACAATTTGTTTATTAATAGAAGCATTTTTAGATTTTATTTACTATTTTGTTCCATTTGCCTTTACATTATTTTTAACTATGCCTTTTACAGTTGAGAAAGCAATTATTGTAATAGCAATTTTTATGATTTCTAAAACGCTTCGTGTTATAGGGAATTACTTATTAAGAAAATATAGTGATAATTATTTATATGAATATTCAAAGGTTCAATATCAAGAATATTATAAGAAATTAAATAAATTACCAGTTGAAACAATTTCAAAATATCAAACTGGGTATTTTGAAAACATAATTGAGAAAATTAGTGAATTAGTAAAAAAAATATTGCAAGCAGAATATGTAAGTATAGTAATAACTTTTATTTTTTTATTTTATACACTATATAATCAATCAATAATACTTTTTGTTAGTTCTTTTATTACAAGTGCTATTTGTATATTTTTAAGTATTAGAATATTAAAAAAGGCGAATACTCAAGTAGAAAAACTATATGACCAAGAATATGAGTATTCATCAGTATACAATGATTTTATAAGTAATATTCGTACTGTAAAATTACTAAATGATGATGATTACTTTGTTAATAAAATTAGCAGAGAAGGTAAAAAGTGTTATAACGAAAACAAAAAGTATGTTAAGTATTATTCTTTTGAAGAAGCATTACGTAATATATTGATAGTTATACCATTCTTTTTGGGGCTTAT
>CAOJUX010000014.1 GCA_948444795.1 uncultured Erysipelotrichaceae bacterium
CAATTACATTAATATTTTTATTTCTAACATCATTCATCATTTCTTGATAAGCAGGTCTTTTATCGTTTTTAGCACTTATTCCAGCATCTTTATAAACTTTATATACAGAATATCTTTTAAACTGGCAAAATTCTTTTAATCTATCTTCTTGTTCTTGTAAACTAAAACCCTCACGGCTTTGTTCTTCTGTGCTCACTCTAACATATATTCCAGCAATTTTATTTGTTTCATTCATAGTATCAGTCCTCCTTGTTGATTAATTATTTTATCCTATTTACTGTAAATTACAATAAACTAAATTGTATTTTTTTCGTATTTAAATAGTAAACTAAATCGTACGCAAAAAGTACACTAAATTGTATCTGAATAGTAAACTAACTTATTTATTTTCTTTCAAATATTCTTCTAAATCTTTAAACTTAATTCTTTTGTTATAACCATTTATAAATATATCATCACACTCATCAAATAATAAATAGTCGTTATTATTAACTTTTAAAATATGTGGTTTCACATAGGCAATATTAGTGTTTTTAAGACTTATAATACTACCATTAGTTAATTCGTACTTAACATTAGCAAATCTACATACTACATCCACTTTCTTTCTTAAATACCCACTTATCATAAGTTCTTTAGTTTCTATTGTCATATTTATCACTCTCACTTTCTTTTCAAACAACAAAAAACTAACTATTTCTAGTTAGCAATTTATTACTCTCAAACTAAAAGTTCGAGTTTCCTATCTATATGGTGCCTCTGATCGGACTTGAACCGATACAGTATTACTACTACTGGATTTTGAGTCCAGCGCGTCTACCAATTTCACCACAGAGGCATAACAAAATTATATCAAAATAAGTTAATACTAGCAATATATTAATATTATTGTTATAATAATATTGTAAAAAATAAGGTGAATTAAATGAAAAAAATAAGTTTTGTAGTTCCATGTTATAATTCAGAAGATTATATGGAACGCGCTATAGATTCTTTATTAGTAGGAAAAGAAGAAGTTGAAATAATTATTGTAAATGATGGTTCAAAAGATAGGACTTTAAAAATTGCTAATAAATATCAAAAAAAATATCCTAAAATAGTTAAAGTTGTAGATAAAAAAAATGGAGGCCATGGAAGTGGAGTAAATGCTGGTTTAAAAATAGCTGAAGGGCTTTATTTTAAAGTTGTAGATAGTGATGACTGGCTTGACAAGGAAGCTTTACAAAAATTATTAAAAGAAATAAAGAAATTAGAACAAAATTTTCCAGATTTAATAATTTGTAATTATGTTTATAACCATTTATATGAAAATAAACAGAAAGTTATGAGATATAATAATATATTTAAATCGGGAAAAATAACTAATTGGAACGAAATTAAACACATTAAACAAAGTCAGTATATGATAATGCATTCATTAATTTATAAAACTGATATTTTAAGAATAAGTAAATTAGAACTTCCTGAACATACATTTTATGTTGATAATATAGTTGCTTATTTGCCACTTCCATATACTAAAACAATTCTTTATTTAGACTTAGATCTTTATCAATATTTTATTGGTAGAAGTGATCAATCAGTAAATGAAGATGTAATGATCAATAGAGTAGATCAACAAATAACTGTTACCAAAATAATATCAAGTTGTACTAACTTGGAAAACGTTAAAAAAGAAAGTAAAAAGCTTTATAAATATATGGTAAGAAATGTTTCTATGATGATTACAATATCTTCAATTTACTTGCTTATGAAAGGTGATAAAGTATCTTATCAAAAAAGAAAAGAACTATGGCAATTTATTAAGAATACTGATAAAAATCTATATTATCGTCTTAAATATTTAACTCTTGCGGGAGCAACATATATATTACCAGGAAAAATAGGAGGCTTTGTAACATTAAAAGGTTACAAAATGGCCAAAAAAGTATATAAATTCAATTAGAAGAGAGGTAAATTAATGAAAGAAAAAGAAGATGTTAAATTAACTTTTTTTCTTAATCTAAGTTTTTCTTTATTTGAACTTATAGGAGGAATATTTACAAATAGTATATCAATTTTATGCGATTCAATTCATGATTTTGGTGATTCTATATCTATTGGTGTAACTTTCTTTTTAGAAAAATTATCTTTAAAAGAAAAAAATAATGAATATACTTATGGATATAAAAGATATTCTAACTTAGGTGAAATGATTGCATCATTAATTTTATTTATATTTTCTTTAGTTATTATTATTGCTTCTTGTGGAAGACTTTTATTTCCCCTTGAAGTAAAACCAGTAGCTATGATGATATTTTCGGTATTTGGTATTTTAATAAATGGTTATGCTGTCTATAAGACAAGTACAGATATTAGTAAAGATAAAAAAAGTGTAAATTTACAAGTTCTAGGAGACGTTATTGGTTGGATTGCTGTTTTAATAGTTTCACTATTAATTAAAATAACAAATTTAGATTTTTTAGACTCTTTATTAGCTATTATTATCGCTATTTTAGTTATTCTTAATTCATTAAAAAATATTTTTGGGATATTAGATGTTTTTTTAGAAAAAAAGCCAAACAATGTTGACATTGAAAAAATCCAAGAAAGCATTCTAAAATTAAATGATGTAAATAGTATACAAGATATTCACATCTGGTCATTAGATGGAATAAGTAATATATTTACAGCTCATATTTTAATAAATAAAACTACGACAAAAGCTAATTTTGAAAAAATAAAAAAAGAAATCAAAAAAGAATTAGAAAAACAAAATATAAATCACTCTACTATTGAACTTGAATACCAAAATAATAAAGAAAAAAACGTCAAAAAATAGTTATTTTAAGTAATAAAATGTAAATTATATACATAAATTACAATAAATATGTTATAATTTTATTGTTTTAGAGGTGAAAAACTTTGACCAAAAAATTAGAAGAAGAATTTGAAACAATTATAAAAGATATAAATGAAAATAAAATTTTTAGATTTTTAGATAGTGAAGTCCATCATGGTGTATCTCGTTATAGTCACTCATACCGTGTTGCTAAAGGTGTTTATACTTTAAGTAAGCTATTAAGATTTAAATCATATAAAGAAGCAACTAGAGCTGCATTATTACATGATTTTTATTTTAATTATCAATTAGAAGAAAAAAATAATAGAATAAAATTTAATGAACATCCTTCTTTTGCATGTTTAAATGCAAATAAATATTATGAACTTAATGACATGCAAAAAAATATGATTGAATCTCATATGTTTCCCTGTGGAAATAAAATTCCTAAATATAAAGAGAGCATTTGTTTAACACTTGTTGATAAATTAGTAGCTTTATATGAAATGCCAAGATATAAAATAAGCCTAAAACTGGGAATATATTTATTATTCGTAATAAATATGCTAACTCTTCAAAAATAGATTAATTCTATTTTTTTATGTTATAATCTTAAAAAGGAGTTAGTTTAAATGAATAATATAGTACTAATAAATAATAATGACTTTAATAAAATAATGGTAGCTTTTACCTTTAATATTAAACTAAAAGAAGAAGATGTTGGTCTTTTAAGCTTTATAAAAAGTATGCTATTAAAAAATAATATAAGAATAAAAAATGAAGAAGAATTTGATCGAGAGCTAATTAGACATAATATTTTAAATACAAATATATTTATCCGTAATTTTTGTGAAAATTATTACTTGGTAATTTACTTAATGTTACCAGATCCAAAATATTATAAATATGATTTAAAAGAAACTTTAAATTTTATCATGTACTCTTTATATAATCCTTATTTTAGAGAAGAAGAGATTAAAAAAATAAAAGAAAGAATAAAAAATAAAATTCAAAATATTTCTGTTAATATAAGGTCATATGCTAATTTCAAAATAAATAAAATTATAGATGATAAACTAATAAATTTAAATTTAACACATCATCCAGAAAAAATAGATATAATTAGTAAAGAAAAAATAAAAGAATTTTTTGAAAAAAATATTAAAGACTTTAATCCTAGGATTTATGTTATGGGAAGGGATGTAAAAACATATGAAGATATATTAAAAAATTTAAATAATAAAGATAAAAAAAGTACTAAAATTTGTCAAAATACAATCAAAAAAATATTATTTAAATGTGACCAAGAAATAAAAGAAAAATGTAAATTTAAACAATCTTCTATTGATTTAATATATAATATTAAAAACTATACAAAAGAAGATATCTATTTATTAGAATTATTAATGTATCTTTTTAACTCTCAAGCTTCTAATCTTTTATTAACTCGTCTTCGAATAGAAAATCCTTTTGTCTATACAACTGGTGCAACAATAAATTTTAAAAGAGGCTTCTTTAGCATAAAAGCATTGCTATATAATGAAAATATAAATCCTGCTATAAATGAAATAAAAAAATTACTAAAAGATATGCAAAATGAAAAATATATAAAGCCTTATATTGAAAAAGTTTTAATTAAAGAAGAATTAGATATTATAAGTGATAAAGATTATATGTCAAATTTATTTTATGAATTAATAGATGAAGATCTAGGTATTAAAGAAACTTACGAAAATAGTTATAAACATTTAAAAAAATTAACAAGTAAGGATTTAAAAGATTTTATAAATAGATTAGAACTAAAACTAACATATATAATAGAAGGAGAAACAAATGCAAAATAGCGTTGAAAAAATAATTCTTGCCAATGGATTTACTGTATTTTTAGATGACAGCAAGAAAAATCATAATGTATATATAAATCTTTTAACTAAATATGGAGGTATGGATAGTAATTTTAAATTTAATGATAAAGAATATAATACCACTTGTGGTATGGCCCATTTTTTAGAACATTTGTTAATTGAAAGAAGCAAACACGGGAATCTTTTAAAAGTATTTGGTGATAACTTTTTTTCTTCAAATGGTTCTACTTATTCTAATATGACTCAATTTTATGTAATTGCTGTTAAAAACTATACTTATGCTTTAGAAACTCTTTTAGATGCTATTTTAAACCCTATTTTTAATGAAAAAGATATAGAAAAAACTAAACCAGCTATTATAGAAGAAATAAGAATGAGAGAAGATGAGTTTGGAAGACTTGTTTTAAAAAATATGCTTCAGAATATTTTTTATGATAATGATTATTCTAATAATCTGGGAACTATAGATGAGATAAAAAAACTAAATTATGATAGTATAAAAACTTGTTATGATGCTTTTTATAACCCAAATAATATGTGTTTGTTTATAACTGGTAATTTTAATAAAAAAGAAGCAATAAAAATTATTAACAAGGTATGTAAAAGTAAGAAAAATAAAGGGGTATTAGAAAAATTAATAAAAAAAGAATCTTTAAACATAAGATCTAAAAATAATACTATTCCTTGTAAAATAAAATCTGATTTTATAGATATTGCATTTAAAATAAATTTAAAAGATTATAATTGTTCTAAATATGAAATGTATAATTATTTATTGATGTTTTTTAATTTAAATTTTTCTGAAAAAAGAAATTTTAGTAAAAAACTTATTAAAGATAAAATTGTAATATCTGGATTTACTTCAAATTTATGTAATTATCAAGATACATTTATTTTGGAGGTATCTGCTTATGTTCTTGATAAAGATAAATTTATTAAAGAAATTATGAATTTATTTGCTAAAAATTATAATAAAGATCAAGAAATATTTGAGTTATCTATGCAATTAGAAAAATTAAGATTAGCTTGTGCAAGTAGCACTGCTATTTATAAAGGTAGTGAATTAATCACAAGTTATATTGAAGGATACGAATTTTACTATGAAACAGTAAAAGATTTAGAAAATTTAAACTACGAAGATTATATCAAATTAATAGATTCTATTGACTTTTCTCATTATGTTATAAACATTTTTATACCAGAATAATAAATAATATGCTAAAATATGGTTATGTCCCCGTAGCATAAATGGATAATGCAATTGCCTCCTAAGCAATAGACTGGGTGTTCAATTCACCCCGGGGACGCCATTTTTTTAATTATAATATATAATATAGAAAATAAAAAATACAAGGAAGAAACGATATGAAAATAAATGGTAAAAAAATAAAATATTTATCAAAAATTACAAATTCAATGTATGAAGAATTGAAAGTAGAATTTTTATACCACTCTAACCATTTAGAGGGTAGTACCTTTTCTAAAGAAGAAATAGATAAATTATTAGTTGAAAAGAAAGTAGAAGGAAATCACTCATTAGATGATGTTATTGAAACAAGAAATTCTTTAGAAGTATTTGATGAAGTAATTAAAGATAGTGAAGACAAGTTAGATAAATTTATGTTATTTAATTGGCATAGAATATTAAAAAAAGGAACAGTTGATGAAGAAATAAATAATACAGGCAAATGGAAACAATATGAAAATAAATTAAGAGGAATTGATTTAAAATTAGCATTTCCAAGTGAAGTAGATAATTTAATGTATAATTTAATTGAAGATTTTAATAATCTTTCAAGTGTTCAATTAAAAGATATTGCTGATTTTCATTATAAATTTGAGATGATACACCCATTTCAAGATGGAAATGGAAGAATTGGTAGATTTATAATTCTAAAACAATGTTTAGAAAAAAATATAGATTTAATTGCAATTGATAATCAATATAGCGAAGAGTATAAAAAAGCATTATATATTGCACAAAAGACTAATGATAGTACTGAATTAGTAAATATATTTATAAAATGCCAAGATAGATTAAATGAAAAATTTGCTGAATATGAAAGTCTTTTAAATAAACTTGATAAAAATGTAGATAACTAAATGGAATTTAAAATTACTTATATAAAAGTAATTTTTTATGATTTTAGCCAATATTTGATTTGACTAACCTATTAATATATATTAGAATAAATATTTAACAAAAGGAGATTTTTATGGTATTTTATAAAAAAAATGATATAGAAGTATCTTTAGTAGAAGAAAAAGATATAAAAGAAATTTCTAAAATATATGAAGCATATAATTTTAAATTTGATGAGAATGTTTTTGATGTTCCAACCCCATTAAAATTTGAAAATATAATGAGAGAAGGAATAACAAAAACTAAAAAAACTGATACAGTTATAGTTTTAAAAAAGAATAATGAAATAATTGGCTACTTATCCTGTTTTGTGAGGTTTGATTGTATTGTAATTGGACATATAGCAGTTAAAACAAAAGAACGTAATCAAGGATTTGGCACATTACTTATAAACACTGCGATAAAGCTTGCATTGGCATCAAACCGTCAAATAAAATGTACTTCTTATGGCAATGAGCATTTTCTTCTTAATCTAGGCTTTAAAAAAAGCTTTGATATTCACTATACTTTTGAAGGCCAAATGCCAAATGAAAACTTACCCGATATTTTTGCTAGCTTAGAAGATTATGAACAATTTGAACAAAAGAAAATAGAACAAAGTGTAAAAGATTATGGAAGATTTTTAAATTCTAATTTAGGCAAAATTATAATGAAAATATAAAATACAGTAAACAAAATGTAAATAGGTGGTAAATATGTCAAATGAATTAATAAATGTTAATATAACTGAAGAAGAAAATGGACAACTATCTTTTTTAGAAAAAAAAGATAAAACAATTCCCGAATTTATAAAATTTGTTAACAGTCAAATTAAAATCTTATTTACAGAAATAGATTTCTATGATAAAAATATTTATTATAAAAATCAAACTCAAAGCATTCATAATACTTTTTATCAATTTGTATCTGGATTTGTAAAAAATTTAAATCTGTTGTCAGAAAAAGATAAAAAAATCTTATTAGAAACAGAGACTTATTCTTTGATTTATCATAAAATATGTCGTTTTTTACTTGAAATTTTAGAAAGATTTGTTTTTGATATAAGTCCATGCAAGGATTTAGAATTAGAAAATATTTGTATTTTAGAAAATTTTATTTTAAAAGACTCTATTAGTTTTAGAGATGAATACCATAAAAATATAGTAAATAAAATTAAAAATAGAAAAAAATTAAGAGTAGAAAACTATATAATTTTTAGAGGAGATGCTTTAATAAATGGGTTAGACTATATGTTTAAAAGTGAAAATAAATATTTAGAAGAATTAAATTCTATAGTAACTGATGCATCATTAATAAATGTTTTTGATAAATTTAATCCTGATATTTTAGAAGAAGATAAAAAAGGAACATTTAGCATGCTATTATTATATTATTTAGAAAATAACTATGAAAATATAAATCCTGATTTAATTTTAAAAATAGAACAATTTATTATTTATAATTTTCCCAATAATATAGAACTTACTGAAAATCAAAAAAGAACTTATAATTCTATAAAATCTGATTATACTGAAAAATTATCAAGTTTTATTTTAGAAAATTATGAACTAATAAAAAAACATCTTAAAGATTTTGATACTATAAATAAATTTAAAAAAAATGGCAACTATAAAATAATTGAAGCTAAAGAAAAGAAGAATGATTTACCAGAACTAATAACAAAACATCAGTTAGAAAAGGAATTATTATTCTTTATTACAGAAGTATTTATGTTAAATAATAATTATCCAAAAGAGAATATTCCTATCTTTCAAGAAAGTATGGAAATGGAACGAATGCTTGCTATTGAACTTGCCCTTGAATATCTAACTCGTTTTATATATATAAACTCTTCTTATGAAAATGATAAAATAAATTTTTTAGAAGAATTAATTTATAATGAATCTACTAATTTAAAAGATTCCAAATTATGTTTAACTAAATCAAAATTAATGAGTAATGTAAGCCAAAGAAGAGCAAAAGAAAATTATAGTAAATGATATTGAATATTATGGTAAAAGTTTTTAAAATTAATTTTAAAGTATTATTAAATGCTCAAATGTTAATGTTAGTTGACAAATTTCCAAGCAAAAATGCTTTTCTGCAACTTCTAAATCATATATAATTTTTAAAGAAGGAGAAAATTGTATATGGAATTAAATGAAAAATTATTAAAATTAAGAAAAGAAAAAGGCTTGTCTCAAGAAGAATTTGCCGATTCCCTAGGAGTTACTAGACAAACAGTATCTAAATGGGAAACAAAAGAATCAAAACCAGATATTGATAAAATAGAAGCAATCTGCCGACTTTATAATATATCTGCTAGTAAACTTTTATTTAATGAAGGAGAACCAGAAGAAGGCAAAAATAAAACCCAAACTCTCGAAAATAATAAAAAGAAAACAGCTTTAGTTTTATCAGTAAGCATTTTTATGTATTTTTTATCTGTTTGTTTTATTATTGTAGCATCATCTATGAAAGTATTTAGCGATGAAGTAATGGTAAGTATATTTTTACTTATTTGTGCAATTCCGACTTGTTTAATAGTATATCACTTTGTATCAAATAGCAAAGAAAAAGAAAAAAAGATTGTAAATAAAAAAGTGAAAAAAATAGATGACATTGTAGCATTAATATTTACAGTTTTATATTTGGGGATAAGTTTTTTAACTCATGCTTGGCATATTACTTGGCTTATATGGCTTATTTATGCTATTGCACAAGAGATAATTAAACTAATTTTTGAAGGTGATAAAGATGAGTAAAAGCATTAAAATTATTATTTTATCATGTTTAGGTTTATTGCTTTTAGCAGCTTTATTAATAGGTCTGTTTTGGCCTAATATATTTGTCTTTGAAAATATTAATAATAAAGTAGAAGTTGTATTTGATGAAACTTATGATTTAAAAGAATTTAATAATATTAAAATAAATACTATATCAAGTGATGTAAAGTTTATTAGAAGCGATAATAATCAAGTTAATGTTCTAATTAAAAGTAATAAAAAAGATAATTTTGAAGTAGCTTTAGAAAATGATTTAAACATAACATTAGATGATAAAAATAAAATATGTTTTGGTTTTTGTTTTTATAATAGTGAGGTAATAATAAGTATTCCTGAAAATATAAAAAATAATATTAGTATTAAAACTGTAAGTGGAGAAATTGATGCGGATGTTAATATGGAAAATAAATTAAAAGCTCATACTACTAGTGGAGATATTAATTTGAGAAAATTAAAAGAAAGTGATATTAAAACTGTAAGTGGTGATATAAGATTTTTATATAGTGAAATTATTAATATTGAAACAGTAAGTGGAGAAGTTAATGTAAGTGAACTTAATTTAAAAAATAATGGTAAAATAAAAACAGTGAGTGGAGACGTTGATGTAGATAAAATTAATGATATCTATATTAGTACTAAAACAACAAGTGGAGATGTATATATTAATAGTAATAATAAAAACAGTGAAATAGAACTTAATATTTTAACAACAAGCGGAGATATTGAAGTAAGAAATTAGCTTTTTTGCTAATTTTTTCTTTATTATGAATAAATAACTTTTATTTTGAAAAACTATATTAATATGATATAATTTAGAAAAAATAAAAAATTAGGAGATTTATATGAATATAATATCAAATACAGTTAATAATTTTAAACGTTATGGATTTTTAATGTCACAATTGATTTCTAGAGATTTTAAAGTTAAATATAAAAGAAGTGTTTTAGGAGTTATTTGGAGTCTATTATATCCTGTACTTATGATGGCTGTTATGGCAGTAGTATTTTCTCAAATGTTTAAATTTAAAGTAGAAGGTGTTAATTTCTTAGTATATTTAATGACAGGTCTTATAATGTTTAATTATTTTAGTGAAGCTTCAAATGCCGCAATGGAAAGTGTTGTTGAAAACTTTTCACTTATTAACAAAGTTTATATGCCAAAATATATTTTTCCTATTGCAAAGTGTTTATTTGTAGGAATTAACTTTTTGTTAACTTTAATACCATGGTTAATACTTATAATACTATCTTATTTTGGGCTTGGTGATTATATATGCCATATAAATATTTATTATTTATTGCTACCTTATATTTTTTTCTGTATGTTATTATTTACAATAGGTATTGGCTTACTTTTATCATGTGTATCAGTATTTTTAAGAGATATATTTTATATTTATGGGATTTTATTAACTATTTGGAATTATTTAACCCCAGTATTTTATAGCATAGAAATACTTCCAGAAGGTATTCAAAGTGTAATGAAATTTAATCCGTTATATCAGTTTTTAACCGCCACGAGAAGTATTGTATTGTCAGGACAAAGGCCATCATTTACTACTCTTGGGATCTTAACATTTATTGGCGTAGGAACTCTATTACTTGGCGGATATGTTTTTAAGAAAAAACAAGATAAATTTATTTATTACATTTAGGAGGTTTACATGATTGATATTAAAAATGTTTCAATGAAATTTAATTTAGGAATAGAAAAAGACTTTTCACTTAAACAAGCATTTGTCGAAATGTTTAATGGCAAGAAAAAAAAGAAATCCTATGATGGATTTTGGGCTTTAAAAAATGTTACATTCCACGTTGATAAAGGAGAAGTTGTTGGATTAATAGGTAGTAATGGTGCAGGTAAATCAACTCTCTTAAAAGTAGTTAGTGGTGTTATGAAACCTACTAAAGGAAAAGTGATAACAAACGGTGTTATTTCACCAATGATTGAATTAGGCGCTGGTTTTGATCAAAATTTAACCGCCAGAGAAAATATATATTTAAATGGTGCAATTCTTGGTTACTCTAAAAAGTTTATTGATGAAAAGTTTGAAGAAATAGTAGAATTTTCTGAATTAAAAGATTTTTTAGAAGTACCAGTTAAAAATTTTTCTTCTGGTATGACTGCAAAACTTGCCTTTTCAATAGCAACAATAGTTGATCCAGAAATATTAATTGTTGATGAAATATTATCGGTAGGAGATATAAAATTTCAAGAGAAAAGTAAAAATAAAATGATGGAAATGATAAGAGGCGGAACCACAGTTTTATATGTTTCACATTCTTTAGAATCAATAAAAGATTTATGTACAAAAGTTGTGTGGATAGAGCATGGAGAAGTTAAAAAGGTTGGAAATACTAAAGATGTATGTGATGCTTATTATAAAGAACAAATGAAGTAGTTAGGAAGTGGAAGTTAATGAAAAATATACAAATTAATTTTTCTATTATAGTACCTGTATATAATGTCGAAAAATATGTAAAGAAAAGTTTGGACTCAATTTATAAAGCAGCAGATAACGATTGTGAGATAATAATAGTTAATGACGGATCTAAAGATAAATCTTTAAGAATAGTTGAAGATTATATTAAGAAAATTGATAATAAAATATTAAAAAAACAAACAAAATTAATAAATGTTGAAGAAAATAAGGGGCTTGCTAATACTAAAAATATAGGTATTGAAAATTCTCGTGGAAGATTTATAAGTTTTGTTGATTCTGATGATACAATAGATGAGAATTTTTATAATGACGCCAGAAAATATTTAGATGATTATGATATAATTATTTATGATATGTATGCTGATTATGAAGGACATCCAGAATATAATCACATTATTCATGTTAAAAGAGAAGATATTAAAGGTAGTGATTCTGCTAAATTTATTCATGGAGCAATGCAGGGATCTTCTAGTAATAAAATAATTAAAAGAGAATTATATAAGTATAAATTTCCTTTTGGTAAAGAATATGAAGATGTTGCAGTCACTCCATTTGTTTTAATTGATTCAAAAAAAATTAAATATATTCAAAATCCTTATTATAAATATCTGCAAAGAAAAACTTCCATAGTTGGAAAAAATAAATGGGATGAAGCTTATTACAAAATATGTGAAAATATTAATAATGCATTTTTAAATATTGAAGAAAAAAATTTTAATAAATATATAGATATTATTAATGAGTTTTATTTCTACAGAATTATTGATTCGTTTGATTTTTCATTAAAAAATAATAAAAAAAATATAAAAAAAATTGTCAAAGAATTCATAGATAAAAATAATTATGTTATAAATAAAATATATGATTATTTAGAAAGTGGGAAAAAATTACCAGTAAAATTAACTGAAAATCAAAAAAGATTTGAAAAAAAATTATTTAAATATTTATATTTAGGAGATTATAAAGGATGTATTAAACTTTTAAAAATGCGTAGATGGTTAAATTATTTTAGAGGTATTTTAGGAAGTATTAAACATTTAATAAAATCAATTTTTGGAGGTCCTTATTATGCATAAAATAATTCATTATTGTTGGTTCGGAGGCAAAAAAATGCCTCGTAAATTTAAAAAATATATAAAATCATGGAAAAAATTTCTTCCTGATTATGAAATTATGGAATGGAATGAAACTAATTTTGATGTTAATTTTTGTGATTTTGTAAAGAATGCCTATAAAAATAAAAAATGGGCGTTTGTTGCTGATGTTGCTAGGATATATGCTTTATATAATTATGGCGGAGTATATTTTGATACTGATATTGAAGTAACTAAAAATATAGATAATATTTTGGAAAACGAAATATGGTTAGGAAGGGAAAGTAATGAGTTCTTAGCTACAGCTATGATTGGGGTAAAATCAGCTAAAAATAAACATATAAAAAAAATATTAGATGTATATAAGAAAGCTGAATTTAATTCTAAAGATTTATATAGTATTACATCCCCTAAAGTATTAACAAATTATTTTAAAACTTTAGGATTAAAAGAACAAAAAGATAGCCAAATTTTAAAAGATGATATCCATATATATTCAAGAGATTACTTCAATCCTAAAAGTTATGATGGCTTGAATGAAGAATATTCTGATAATACTTGTATTATTCATCATTTTGATGCTTCTTGGACGGCAATAGATGAGAAAGTAGCTATTTGGTTTGTTAGACATCATATGGGGTTTATGGCAAAACCAATATTTAAGTTTTTTGAATTTTTAAGAAAGATAAAACGTAAGTTATTTAAATAATAAATGGTGAAGATATGAAAAAAATAACATTTAGAAATATAAAGCAACATTTTCCTTTGTTCATTTTAATTTTTTTTGGGATTTATAGTATCAGTTATCTAAAAATAAAGATTTCTAATATTCCTAATATATTGTTTATATTATTTTTAATATCATTTGTATTTAGTATAATTTCATATTTATTTATAAAAAAATATATAGAGAAAAATGCACCAATTGAAAAAATATTTTTAATAACTTCAATAATTATTGGAACGTTATATGTTTTTTCTATTCCTATTTTAGCTGGGACAGATGAACCAGCGCATTTTTATAGAGCTTATCAAGTAAGCCAAGGTGTGTTTGTAGATAATTCTGATAATTATGATTTAGAAATAGAAAAAGATCTTTTAGATTTGCATTATAGAAAAATAAAAGACAATTATAAACCTGAGGTTATAAATAAAAAACTTGACAAAAGTGATAAAGTTTTATTACCAGAAAAAGATGCTATTGGATCTTATTCTCCACTTCAATACATTCCTCAAGCATTAGGAATAAAAATTGGACTTTTGTTTAATATAAATCCAGTTTTCACAGTAATATTATCTAGAATTTTAATATTAATCGTTTGGATAATTTTTGGCTATAAAGCAATAAAGATATTCCCGTATAATAAATTATTGTATTTTTTATTTTTAACAGCACCAGCAATATTGTCTTTAACCTCTACATGTTCAGGTGACATATTATTATTAGGATCATCATTTTTGTTTGTTTCTAAAGTTTTGGATTATGTAAAAAATAAAACACCAATTAAAATGAAAGATATTATATTATTAAGTTTATTAACTATTTTTATTTCAATTTCTAAAACTGTTTATTTTTTATTAATTCTTTTAGTTTTTTTAATTCCTAAAGAAAGTTTCAAAAATAATAAGAAGAGATATTTATTTCTTATATACATTATGTTTTTAGCGATTATTATAGATTTAGGATGGAACTATTTAGCTTCATTTTACGATTTGGGAACATATAACAATACTAAAGATCAAATATTATTTGTTTTAAAAAAACCTATTACATATATGTTCATATTCTTAAGAACTTTTATAGAAAATATATATTATTATATTATTAATTTTTTTGCTGGAAATGAAATGTGTTATGCCAAGGTTAGTATCCCATCATTATTATCAATATTATATGTTTATTTAGTAATAATTAGTTGCAGTAAGAACGAATTTAAGAAAAAAGCTTATAAAGAAATAGGACTATTTTGGATAATATTTATTTTTATTTTAGGAGCTATAAGTACTGCCATGTATGCTAATTGGACAAATGTAATTGAAGGTATAGGATATTATCAAATATTAGGAGTACAATCTAGATATTTTGTAATGTTAATACCAATGCTTTTACTTCCAATTAAAATAAAAATGAAAATTGAAGAAAGTATTGTTCTTAAATATGCTATTTCTGTAAGTCTTGCGGTTTATTTATGTTGCATATCCACTTTACTTACATCTTATTTAGTATAAATTAAGTAAATTTTATAAAATAATATAAAAATTATTAGTATAGCTTTAAAAGAGTATAGACAGATTTGCTATATTTTTTTTTATATTGTATAATATAAATGGTGATAACGTTGAAAATGAAGGATAAAGTATTATTTGTTATTCCAGCTTATAATGAAGAAAAAAATATAAAAAAAGTTTTAAAAGAGATAAAAGAGGATTTTAACGAAGCTGATATATTAGTTATTAATGATTGCTCTAAAGATGATACTTATGATGTAGTTGTTAAAGAAGGCGTTAAATGTATTACAAATATATTTAATTTAAGATACGCTTGGGCCGTTCAAACCGGACTTAAATATGCATTTGAAAATGATTATGATTATGTAATTCAGTTTGATGCTGATGGACAGCATATAGCAAGTGAAGCTTATAAATTATATGAAAAAGCTAAAAAAACAAATAGTGATATTGTTATTGGATCAAGATTTTTGAAAGATTTAGGTTATCCCTCACCTTTTATGAGAAGAATTGGAACTAAGATGTTTGAATTAATTATAAAATTGACTTGTAAAAAGAAAATTGCCGATCCTTTATCAGGATTTCAATGTTTAAATAAACGAGTTATCAAATATTATTCTCAAATGGGTAAATATCCAGAATTTCCTGATGCTAATTTAGTAATTGAAATGCTTTTAAATGGTTATAAAATATGTGAGGAGCCAGTTAAAATGCGCCTTAGAGAAAATGGTGGTAGTATGCATGATGGTATAATTGGTCCTGCTAAGTATATGATAAATATGTTTTATAATATTTTCTTTTTGTTAATAACTATTCCTAGAAAGAAAAAGGTGAATCATGAATAATATATATTTTATAATTATAGCTCTTATTTGTATGGTGTATATATTTTTAGAAATAAGAAATGGAAAATTTTCAATTAAAGATAGCTTTTGGTGGATGATGGCTGCTATTATTATGTTATTATTATCTATTTTTCCATATTCAATTAATTGGATAGCAAGAATATTTAATGTTGCTTATCCACCAACACTTTTTTTAGTTTTTTGTATCATATTTTTAGTATTTATGAATTTTAAGAATAGCAAGAAAATTGCTGAGCAGCATGAAAAAATAATAGAATTGGCTCAAGAACTTGCTATACTTAAAGATAAGATTAAAGGTAAAAATGAAAAAAAATAATGCTAAAAAAAATTTTTTATGGAATTTAATAGGAGTATCATTTAATTCATTTAATTCATTATTTCTTTTAATGATAATTAATAACATAAATACAAAAGCAGAAGCTGGCATATTTACTTTTGCTTTTTCTTTAATGAGTATGTTTTATATTCTTGCAATTTATTTTACACGAGTATATCAGATTAGTAATAATGAAGATTATGATGATAAAGTATTTATAAATACGAGATTTATTACATCTTTTTTAACTTTAATAATTGTGATATTACTTTCTGTTGTTAGTGGTTATAGTTTTTATAAATTTATTATTATTTTATTATTATGTCTATATAGGATTTGTGAAGCTATAAGCGACATATTTTATGGTATACTTCAAAAATATAATCAATTATACAAATCTGGTATTTCTCTTTCTATAAAAGCGTTATTAGGTTTAGTATTGTTTTTTATAATAGATTATTTTAGTCATAATTTGATATTTTCTTGTATAGGAATTATATTTATTAATATCTTAGTTTTTTTTATATATGATTTACCAAGCACTAAAAAATTTATTAGTTTTAAAAATGAAAATTATATTTCAATTAAACAAGTTAAAGATATTTTAATAAAATCGTTTTTTGTTTTTTTAGTAGCATTTCTTTCAATATATTTAGTTAATTTTTCAAAATACACTTTAGATTATTTTGAATCAGCCGAGGTTCAGAATATTTTTGGAATAATACTAATGCCAGCTACTATTATGAGTTTATGTGCACAATACGTACTAAACCCTTTTATTAATATACTTAATGAATATAAAAATAATAAAGAATATTTAAAACTTTGTAAAGCTGTAAAGAAAATAATATTAATACTTTTTATATTAGGACTTTTAATATTAATAGGCGCATATTTTTTAGGAATACCTTTATTAAATATATTATATACGATAAAATTAGATGAATATAAAATTGATTTATTATATATAATTATTGGTTCTATATTCTATGCTGTAGCAAACATTTATTCCCAAATTTTAGTTTTATTAAATAAAACTAAAGCACAAGCTATTTTATATATTATAGTATCATTAGTAGGATTATTATTGTCAATAATATTAATAGACAATTTAAAATTAAGAGGTGCCAGTTTATCTTATTTAATTGTTATGGTAATATTATATATATTGTATTATACTATTTATAAAATTAGTATTATTAGGAGTAAATCATGAAAAAGAATATAGCAATATTTACAGGGTATTATTTGCCCCATTTAGGTGGAGTAGAACAATATACTTATAGTTTGGCAAATGAATTAATAAATCAAGGTAATAAAGTATGTGTTATTAGTTCAAATTATGATAATTTAGAAAGTTATGAAAAAGATAAAATTACTTTATATAGATTACCAGTTTATAATATATTTAAAAATAGATATCCTATTTTTAAAAAAGATATTAATTATAAATTATTATTAGAAAAATTAGAAAAAGAGAATATAGATTATGTAATTTGTAATACAAGATTTTATTTGACATCATTTATTGCTTATAAATTTGCCCAAAAAAAGAATATACCAATCATTTGCATTGAACATGGAAGTAGTCATTTAAGTGTAAATAATAAAATATTGGATTTTTTTGGAAGTATTTATGAACATTTTGAAACTTTTTTGCTAAAACGAAAAATAAATGATTACTATGGAGTTTCAAAAAAATGTAATGATTGGCTTAAACATTTTAAAATAAATGCAAAAGGTATATTTTATAATTCTATTGATGAGAAATTGTATAATCAATTTAAAAATACAAGATTTAGTTTAAAATTAGATAATAAAACGGTTTTGTGTTATGCGGGTAGAGTTATAAAAGAAAAAGGACTTTATAATTTATTAGAAGCGTTTTCTATTTTAGAAAAAAAATATAATAACATAGCTTTAGTAGTTGCAGGTGATGGTAAAGATTTAGCTGATTTAAGAGAAAAGTATCAAAGTAAAAATATTTATTATTTAGGAAAGATAGCTCATGATGAAGTTATGAAGTTATTTAATAGTTCTGATATTTTTATTAATTCGTCTATGTATCCAGAAGGATTGCCCACCACTATTTTAGAAGCCGGTTTAATGAAAAATGTTATTTTAGCTACAAATAGAGGAGGAACGAAAGAAGTAATTGATGATCAAACTGGTATAATTATTGAAGAAAATGTTGAATCTATAGTAAATAATATTAAAAAAATTTTGGATGATAAGAAGTTAATGCTTTATTATAAAAATAGTATTCATAAAAAAGTAATAGATAATTTTACTTGGCATAAGACAGCTTTGAAAGTTTTAAAAGCATTTGAAAGGACAGAAAATGAAAACAAAAGAAAATAAAATTAGTATTTATGTTGCGACTCATAAAAAAGCTAAATTTCCTGAAGATAAAATATATGTCCCTATTAGAGTTGGAGCAGCTTTAAATAAAGAAGATTTTGGTTATTTAAGGGATGATACGAAGGATAATATTTCCTCCAAAAATAAAAGCTTTTGTGAATTAACAGCTACATATTGGATATGGAAAAATGATAATTCTGATATTGTAGGATTAACACATTATAGAAGATATTTTTTCAAAAAATATAAAAGAATGAATTTTAAAAATATTATCGATAAAAATGATATAAAAAAAATATTAAATAATTATGATATTATTGTACCTAATAGGACTTTTATAATAAAGCATAATGCAAAACAATCTTGGTATAAAACACATATTGCTAAAGATTATGACTTAGTTAGAGATATTATAAAGGGAAAATTTCCAGATTATTTAGAGGCATTTGACAAATTTTCTAAAAAAAAGAGTCTTTTTATATGTAATATGTTTATATCTAAAAAAGAGATTTTTGATGATTATTATAGTTGGTTATTTGATATATTATTTGAACTTGAGAAAAAATGTGATATTAGTAATTATGATGATTATAATAAAAGATTATTTGGCTTTATGTCTGAAAGATTATTTAATGTATGGCTAATTAAAAATAAACATTTAAAAATAAAAAAAATGCCAGTATACAATACTGACAGAAGACCATATAATCAATGGTTTATGATAAATTAATGGTGGTGATTGAATGAAAGAATTTGATTATTTAATAGTTGGTTCTGGTTTATTTGGGGCAACTGTTGCAAATTTATTAAATAAAAAAGGCAAAAAAGTATTAGTTATAGACAAAAGAGATCACATTGCAGGAAATGTCTATACAGAAAAAATAGAAGGAATTAATGTTCATAAGTATGGCGCTCATATATTTCATACAGATTATAAAGATGTTTGGGATTATGTAAATTCTTTTGTTGAATTTAACAGATATACTAATTCTCCAGTAGCACGTATTGGCGATGAAATTTATAATATGCCCTTTAATATGAATACTTTTTCTAAAATATGGAATGATGTAATTACGCCAGAAGATGCTTTAAAACATATTGAAAAAGAGAGAAAAGAAGTAGAAGGAGAGCCTAAAAATTTAGAAGAACAAGCCATTAGTTTAGTTGGTAGAACTATATATGAAAAATTAGTCAAAGGCTATACTGAAAAGCAATGGGGACGTGATTGTAAAGCTTTACCATCTTTTATAATTAAAAGATTACCAGTAAGACTTACGTATGATAATAATTATTTTAATGATTTATATCAAGGTATACCAATAAGTGGATATACCAAACTAGTTGAAAAAATGTTAGATGGAGTAGAGGTAAGATTAAATACTAATTTCTTTGAAGATGTCAAAAAGTATAAAAATATTGCAAGTACAATTGTTTATACTGGCGCAATAGATGAGTATTTTAATTATAAATTGGGTAAATTAGAATATAGGTCATTAAAATTTGACACTAAAATATTAGATTGTAAAAATTATCAAGGTAATGCTGTTGTAAACTTTACAGGACATGAAGTAGACTATACTAGAGTTATCGAACATAAACATTTTGAATTCGATACAGAAAACCCCAAAACTGTTATTAGTTATGAATATCCTGCTGATTATAAAGAAGGGATGGAAAAATATTATACAGTAAATGATGATGTAAATAACAAATTAGCTGATGAATATAGAAAATTAGCATTAGAAGAAAAAAATGTTATATTTGGTGGGCGTTTGGCAGAATATAAATATTATGATATGGATGATGTAATAAAAAGTGCTTTTAATTGCGTAGAAGAGCTAAATAAATGAAAAATTTAATAACAAAAAATAAAGAAATAATCACTTATTTAATATTTGGAGTTCTAACAACTATTACATCACTTCTAACATATTATTTATGTGTTTATACTTTTTTGAATCCAAATAATCCTATAGAATTACAAATAGCTAATGTGATATCTTGGATTTGTGCTTGTTTATTTGCTTATATTACTAATAGAAAATATGTTTTTGAAAGTAAAAGCAAGAATGTTTTAAAAGAATTTAGTAAATTTCTCTTCTCAAGATTATTAACACTTATAATAGATATGGGAATAATGTTTTTATGGGTAACTATATTAAAAGGAAATGATAAAATAGCAAAATTAATTATTCAAGTACTAGTAATAATATTAAATTATATATTTAGCAAGTTACTTGTATTTAAAACTCACAGATAACATGTGAGTTATTTTTTGGTATTACATTTTTTTACAATACATATAATAAATAGGAGAAAAAATGTAAGGTTCTTGACAAATTTGTTGTTTTTGTATAATATTGTAGAGGTGGATTTAAGTAGAGGTGTTATTTTATGGAAAGTATTATATTATACAAAATAAAGAAACTTGAAAATTTAATAACTAGACTAATAATTCAGGAAGAAGGAATTCCTAAATTAATTCCTACTCCAACCCAAATGCAAATATTAGAGTATTTAATAAAGCATCAAAAAGAAAATGTTTATCAAAAAGATTTAGAAAATATTTTAAATATAAGACGAGCATCAGTATCTGGGGTTCTTAAGACAATGGAAAAAAATAATATGATAGAAAGAATAATTGATGATAAAGATTTTCGAATAAAAAAAATTGTTTTGAATAAAAACGCCAAAAAAATATTTGTTGATCATGAAAAGAAAATAATTGAGATTGAAAAATTAATTACTAATAATATTTCAAATAAAGAATTAGAAATATTCATTAACATAATAAATAAAATGAATATGAATATTAAAAAAAATATTAAATAAGAGAGGAAGATGTAAATGTTAAAATTAATTAAGAATTTTAAAAAGAAAGATTGGTTAATAATTTTTATTAGTTTTATATTAATATTTGGTGGGGTATTTTTGGAACTAAAAATGCCTGACTATATGTCAGAAATAACCAAACTTGTTCAAACTGAAGGAAGTAAAATGATAGACATAATATATAATGGTATTTTTATGCTTTTATGCGCTTTAGGTAGCTTAGTAGGAGCCATTATAGTTGGATATTTAATATCATTTGTCTCATCTTCGTTTTCAGCAAGATTAAGAAGTAAATTATTTAGAAAAGTAGAAAGTCTATCAATGGGAGAAATTAAAAACTTTTCCACAAATAGTTTAATTACAAGAACAACTAACGATATAACTCAAGTAGAAATGTTAATTGGGATGGGTTTACAATTACTTATAAAAGCTCCAATAACTGCTATTTGGGCAGTTACTAAAATATTAAATAAAAGCTGGCAATGGAGTTTAATTACATTAATTGCGGTATTAATATTATTTTGTATGGTCATTTTCTTAATAATTATAGTAATGCCAAGATTTAAAATAGTTCAAAAATTAATTGACAAGGTAAATGGGGTAATGAGAGAAAACTTATCTGGTATAAGAGTAGTAAGAGCATTTAATGCTGAAAAATATCAAGAAGACAAATTTGAAGAAGTTAATACAAATCTTACTAAACAACAAATGTTTAATCAAAAAAACTTTGCTATTCTATCACCAATTATGTATATGGTAATGAATGGTCTTTCTCTTGCTATATACTTTATAGGTGCTAGCCTTATAAATGAAGCTTTAATGTCCTCAAAAATATCTTTATTTGGAGATATGATAGTTTTCTCATCATATTCAATGCAAGTAATAATGTCATTTTTAATGCTTGCCATGATATTTATGATGTTACCAAGAGCAGAAGTATCAGCTTTACGTATTAATGAAATATTAGAAACCAAATCTTCTATAAAAGAGGGAAATATAGAAGAAGAACCTGAAGAAACTGGAAGTGTAGAATTTAAAAATGTTTCATTTAAATATCCCGATGCTGAAGAATATTTACTCAAAGATATATCATTTAAAGCAAATAAAGGAGAGACTGTAGCTTTTATTGGATCAACTGGAAGTGGTAAATCAAGTTTAATAAACTTAATTCCAAGATTTTATGATGCAACTGATGGAGAAGTTTTAATAGATGGTATTAATGTAAAAGACTATAAATTTGAAACATTATTTAACAAAATAGGATATGTTTCTCAAAAAGCTGTAATATGGAGTGGTACAATATCTTCAAATGTTGCTTATGGAAAAAGTAAAAAATTAAAAGATATTAATAAAATAAAAGAAGCAGTAGAAGTCGCTCAAGCACGTGAATTTGTTGAAAAAATGGATAATAAATATGATTCATTTATCTCCAGTGGAGGTACTAATATTTCTGGTGGTCAAAAACAAAGATTATCAATCGCAAGAGCAATAGCAAAAGATCCTGAAATCTATATTTTTGATGATTCATTCTCTGCTTTAGATTATAAAACTGATGCTCATCTTCGAAAGGCTTTAAAAAAATATACAAAAGACTCAACTAATTTAATAGTTGCTCAAAGAATAGGAACTATTATGAACGCTGATAAAATAATTGTACTTGATAATGGCGAGTGTGTAGGAGTTGGTACTCACAAAGAATTATTAAAAAATTGTGCAGTTTACAAAGAAATAGCCTTATCACAATTATCAAAGGAGGAATTAGAAAATGCATAATAATAGAAAAAAAGGACCTAATTTTGATAAACCTAATAATTTTAAAAGTGCAATTTCTCGTTTATTTAAAGAATTAAAAAATTATAGAGTACTTATAATACTAGCTATTGTATTATCAGCAGCAGGATCTATATTATCAATTTTTTCTCCAAATATCTTATCAGATTTAACCGATGAAATTCAAACAGGTCTTATAATTAATAAAGATAACATGGAAATAGTATCCAAAGAAATTTTATCTAATTTAGATGAAAATTCTTTGAAACAAGAAATACCTAAAATAATGGATTATAAACTTAATGAAAAAGTTATTAGTGATATCATGAAAGATAATGATATTAAAGAAGAAGAAAAAGAACAAATTGGAAAGGCTCTTACCTCAAAAGATACTTCTATAGAAGGTATGTCAATAAATGTTCAAAAGTATATGTTAAGTGATTCAGAATATAATGGAGTTACTATCACACTAAATGATAAATTAGAATTAATTGAAAATACAAATAATGGTAATAAAAATATTCCAAATAATATTTTAAAAGCTATTCTAAAAGAGATAACTATCGATGATACTAAAATAAGTGTAGAAGATCAAATAAAATTTATCAATTTAATGAATGGAACAAATGAAAATTCAGATGCAAATGAAATATTAAAAAAACTAGATGAAATGCCAGAATCTATTTATAATTTAATTAACCCAAAAATGAATATGGATAGAATAAAGACAATTACAATTATATTAGTAATTATGTATGTTGTTAGTGCAATCCTTACTTATATAGAAGGAATATCAATGACAGTAGTTGCTAATAAGTTTGCTAAAAGACTTAGAAGTAATATATCAACTAAGATAAACAAATTACCATTGTCTTTCTTCGATAAAAATCAAAAAGGTGACATTTTATCTCGTGTTACAAATGATGTTGATACTATAGCTCAATCAATGAATCAATCAATTGGAACACTTGTAAGTGCAATAACACTTTTAATTGGTAGTGTAATAATGATGTTTGTAACAAATGGCACTCTTGCTATAACTGCTATTGGATCATCTTTATTAGGTTTTATTTTCATGTTTATTGTACTATCTAAATCTCAAAAATATTTTAAACAAAAACAAGATGGTCTTGGAAAATTAAATAGTCATATAGAAGAAATATATTCTGGTCTTAATGTAGTTAAAACTTATAATGGAATTGAAGAAGCTAATAATAAATTTGACAAATTAAATAAAGCTTTATTTAATGCCAATAGAAAAAGTCAATTTTTATCAGGGCTTATGATGCCTATGATGAGTTTTATTGGGAACTTTGGGTATGTTGCTGTTTGTATTGTTGGAGCGCTTTTAACTTTAAATGGAAAAATAAGTTTTGGAGTTATTATAGCATTCATTTCTTATACTAGATTATTTACATCACCACTTTCTCAAATAGCTCAAGCTATGACTAGTCTTCAATCTACTGCTGCAGCAAGTGAAAGAGTATTTGAAATTCTTGAAGAAAAAGAAATGGATAATCAAAAAGCTATAACTAAACATTTAGACAAAAGTAAAGTAAAAGGTAATATTGAATTTAAAAATGTCACTTTTACTTATGACGGAAATAAAAAACCAACAATTACAGATTTTAGTGCCAAAGCGAAGTATGGTTCAAAAATAGCAATAGTAGGTCCTACTGGAGCTGGAAAAACAACTCTTGTAAATTTACTTATGAAATTTTATGAAATAGATAAAGGAGATATTTTAATTGATGAGTTATCAACAAAAAATTTAACAAGAGAAAATATTCATGAATTATTTACCATGGTTTTACAGGATACTTGGATATTTGATGGGACTGTTAAAGAAAATATAGTTTATAATAGAGAGAATGTAAGTGATGAAAGGGTAAAAGATGTCTGTAAAACTGTAGGGCTTGATCATTTTATTAAGACTTTACCAAAAAGTTATAATACTAAATTATCAGATAATGATTCAGTATCTCAAGGGCAACGCCAATTAATCACAATTGCTCGTGGCATGATTGAAGATGCTCCATTCTTGATTTTAGATGAAGCAACTTCTAATGTCGATACTAGAACTGAAGAATTAGTTCAAATTGCTATGGATAAATTAACAGAAGGAAGAACTTCATTTATAATTGCTCATCGACTATCAACAATAAAAAATGCTGATTTAATATTAGTTATGAAAGATGGTAATATTATTGAATCTGGTAATCATAATGAATTAATGAATCAAAAAGGATTTTACGCTGATTTATATAATTCTCAATTTGAATTATAAATTTAAAGTTATAAGAAGAAAAATCAAGAAAATAATTTGTCTTATCATCATAATAAAAATCACATCTCTGTGATTTTTTCTTCTATATTAGTAGAAACACCTTCACCTTGATTGGGATGTTTTCCAGAGTATAAAGAATCACCAATATATAATATAGATAAAAATATACATAAAACTATTTTTATCTTTTTATTTATTTTCATATAAATATTTTCTAAAAATGGAGCTAAGAAATAAATAAAAGCACACCCTCCAACTCCAAAAGCAATCAATCCCTCTAGGCAAACTCTTCCATGAATATTTAAAAAGAAACCGTGATAATCCCACCAACTAGCATGTTTAAATATTTCTAAATATAAACTAGTAAAGTATTCTACAATTCCACATAATACAATCGATAAGATCAAAGTTTTAAGCGGCTCACTACGATATTTTCTCAAGAAAACTATCAAAATTATAGCTCCCCAACCATATATTGGTAACCAAGGGCCATGAAGAGCACCTCGATTTACAATTGTACCATATTGTATAAAATGAATCAAAACTTCCCAAATATACCCAATTATACTAGCCGTAAAAAACATAAGAATAATCGAAATTAAACTATATTTTTTTTGATAATTAGTAGTTTTAATAAAGATTTTTTTCTTTTCTTTATATATATATTTATCTTTTGGATATAAATCGCAAATGGCTAGAAGTTCTTTGTCTGCTAAATAAATATAATTATTAAATTTTCTTTTAATTGCATTTTCTCTAAGAATTAAATAATAGTTACTCATACATCCAATTTTAAGTGGAGTTGAATATAAAGTCCCTGTTAAATGAAAAGTAAAAAAATCAAGTAAATTCCATAAAATAAAACTCAAATCAATTTTAAACAAATCAAACTTATGATTTTGGGCCATTTTACGTGATAAAATAAAAGCATCTTTACTATTTATTCCTGGGTTTTCTGCTAATATATATGGAATTAATAAATATTCATAATGTTTAATAACTCCGCCTACAATTGTAAACCACCATAAAATTTCATAAATTGTTTTCTTAAACATAATTTTACAAATATTAAAATAATATCCTGTTCTAAAAGGTAAAAATATTCTATTAAAAGGCGTTTTTTTATGATTAATATTCTCTAAAAAAAATCTACATTCTCCAACTAAAAATACATTAGTAATAAAGAAATAAAATATAAAAGTTAGGGTTGCACCTAAAAACATCGTAATACTTAGCCAAATTTTTTCTTTGAATATTAATTGATTAAGTGAATTTAAAAATCCAAATATAAAACTTTCACTTGCTGTGATATTATTAAAAAAGTTTGCAAATAATCCTTTAGTTGGTCTATAATCTGCAATATCTTTTTTAACTTTATTAATTCCATTAATAGAATCGTTTATAATTTTAAAATTTTGAGAAGTTATTGTGGTAGTAAAAGGCGCTTTTACTAAAGATAAATTAGCTTCATAAGTATTATAGCTATTAAAACTAAATTTACCAAGTAAAATAAATGTAAAAAATACAATAGCAACACAATGCCAATAATTTTTAAAAATACAACTTCTAGATTTTTTCTTTAATTCTTTATTCATAATAAACCTCAATATTTATGACTTTATATTATATTTTTTTTATTATTTTGTCAAATTATCTCTTAGTTTAAATATAATTAATTAGGTGAGATATTAAATGAATAACATATTTTCTTACATAAAATGGCGTGGAGATTTAAGTTTTGAAGTAAATAAATTTAATGAGGTTGATAGTTTAATTCTTTGCGCTTTTACATATGTAAAAATAGATAATTATATAAATAAAGATGAAATTATTTCTATTGAAGAATTATATAAAAAATATCAAAAAAACCCTATTGATAAAACAATATTTAATGAAAACAATCTGAAATTATTTTCAAAATTAAGTAAAAGTACCCGTTTTAAAAATATAAAAGTTAGTAAGTTTATAAATAAAGTTAGCAATTTAAAAGAAGAACAATTTAGAGCAATGACATTTATACTACCAAATAATACTCTCTATATAGCATTTTCTGGTACAGACGAAACAGTAGTAGGTTGGAAAGAAGATTTTAATCTTTCTTTCATGGATGTTATTCCTTCTCAAAGAGATGCTTTAAATTATTTAATAGATATAATTTACCATACTAAAAAAAATGTTTATATTGGAGGACATTCTAAAGGTGGAAATTTAGCCTTATTTTCATCAATATATTTAAATAATGATTTGAAAAATCAAATAATAAAAGTAAATATTTATGATGGCCCTGGTTTATCTAAAAAAGCATTTTCTAATATAAATTTTAAAATTATAAACAATAGAATAGAAAGTTTTATACCTAAATCAAGTATAATAGGTAATATATTTATTAATAAAACCAAGACTTATATAGTAGAAAGTTCTAATATAGGTATTTTTGAACACGATTTATATTCTTGGAATATAGATAATAATAAAATTGTGTGTATTAATAAACCTGATAAAAAATTATGTAATAATATTAATAGTTTAATAGAAAAAATACCTAAAGAAAAAAGAGTAGAGATAATTAATACTATTTATGAAATATTAGAAAAATCAGGTATTACAAATGTAGAGGATTTTTTGAATCAAATCTTTAATTTAAAAAAGTATAATTTAGAAAAAGAAGAAATAGAATTAGTTAAAAATATTATAAAACTTTCTCTAGATTTATTTAAAAATCTAAAGTAATCTTTTTATCGTCTTTAATAATATTAGTTTCATAAAATATCTTAAATGCCTTATATAAATAAAAAGGATCTTTAGCTCCAATAATCTCTTTAGCTCCATGCATGGCAAGTTCTGATAAACCTATATCAATAGAATCAATTGAAACATGTCTTAAACTAATACCAGATAAAGTACTACCACTACTCATATCATTTTTAGTAGTAAAATCTTGATAAGGGACACGAACTTTTTTACATAATTCTTTAAATATAGAAGAAGTAATACT
This sequence comes from uncultured Erysipelotrichaceae bacterium, assembly GCA_948444795.1. Taxonomy (GTDB): domain Bacteria; phylum Bacillota_I; class Bacilli_A; order RF39; family UBA660; genus MGBC108787. Next base: position 28,789 of record CAOJUX010000014.1, read on the forward strand.
ATTAGTAGTAGAAGATGCATCTTTAGAAATAATTATTCCATTATTTAATAATGCCTCATTAGTTACATCACTATTGTCTGGATGATTAGGATGAGTAGCGTGAGTATTATCAGCACTTAAAATAGTAGAATTGTTTATTAAAATAGAAATATCTTTTTCTAAACTACCAGCTATTCTTTTTAAAACATCCATTAAAAATGATGAATCAGCCCCTTCAGCTGTTAAAGAACCAATTTCTTCACTATTAAAAGCACAAAAGATATTTATATTATTTTTAGAATTAGCATCCAAAAAACTTCTTAAGGCACTATAAACACACACCAAATCATCAATTCTTGGAGAAATAATAAAATCTTTATTTAATCCAAAATACTCTGGTTTAGAAGTAGAATATAAGTAAAGATCATAATCGCATATAGTCCCTTTGATTTTTTTTTGAATTAATTTTTTTATTGGATCTTTTTCTTTTTTTAAAGATATAATAGGAATCATATCAATTTGGCTATTTAAAGTTAAATTAGAATTAGCGTTATCATTTTGATGAATGGCTACACTAGGTATACATAATAGATTTTCCCTAAAATCAATTATTTCTTTTTTATAAACATTATTATTTTTGGTTATAATTCTACCAGATATAGATAAGGCTTCATCTAGCCAAGCATAATTTAAAAGACCACCATAAGGATTAACATTAATTTTTATATAATTTTTTTCATTAATTATATTTTTAGGTTTAATAGCAAGAGAAGGGGTATCTACATGAGTACAAGTAATATTAAATGAAGAGTTTTTACCTGTAGAAAAAGCTATAATGGACGAATCATTTCTTATTACAAAATATTTTTTATAATTATTTAAATTCCAAATATCTTTTTCATATAATTCTATAAAATTATTATTAAGTAGTATTTTTTTTATAGTTTTTATTCCCAAAAAAGAACAAGTAGAATGATTTATAAAATCAAACATATCTTTATTAAAAGTTTTATAATTCATATAACCACCATTATATATTATTACCAATTTATTATATTTTATAAAAAAAGCATATAGAAATCTATATGCTAAAATTTTAATTTATTTTCTTAACACTTAATGTTGCATTAACTCCAGTGCCTAAAGTTAAGCCAACAGCTATCAAAGCAGATACAGCCATATCAATAACATCTCCAGCAACAAGAGTAACTATTGTGCTACCAGTATAAGTAGATCCAACTCCAACAGATAGAACTCTAGAAATTACGGTTGAAGGAATATTAGTTCCATTAACCCTTACAGTTTGCGTAACTGTTGTTCCTAAAGCAGCTGTTACATTACTAAAATAATTTATTTCATATGTACCAGGTTGTATAATCGTAATACTATTGGTAGGAGTATATGTAGTATTTAAATTTGGCATGGAATTTGCAAGTGGTATTTGTGTTGAAGAACCAATTATTAAATTGAGTGTTTGCGGAGTATTATTATATTTTCCTCCATAAGCATTAAGCCCATTAGCGGGTCCAGACATTCCAGTTGGACCAGTAGAACCTGTAGCACCAGTAGGACCAGTTAATCCTTGAATACCTTGAGGCCCAGTAGGCCCTTGTGGAATTACAAAATTCATTGTATAACCAGTAGGATTCATTTAATATTTCCCTTCTATTTTTTAAAATATAGGTGTAATTGTAACACTAGCTTGAGTGCCAGGAGCACCAGTAGTAACAGTTCCTATAGCAAAAGTAGGTGCAGGTCCAGTTGCTCCTTGAGCTCCTTCATCGCCCCTTGGCCCAGTAGGCCCAGTAGGTCCAGTAGAACCAGTAGCACCAGTAGCTCCCGCTAATCCTTGAATACCTTGAGGTCCAGTAGGCCCAGTAGGTCCGGTAGGTCCAGTAGAACCAGTAGCACCAGTAGCTCCCGCTAATCCTTGAATACCTT
>CAOJUX010000015.1 GCA_948444795.1 uncultured Erysipelotrichaceae bacterium
ATATAGCCTATTTTTAATTTAAATATCAGGTAATGGAGCATTTTTTACAAACATTAATACTTTTTCCATTTTCGTCTTTTTTACTCCAAACTAATTTAACTCTTTTTCTGCCACAAATAGGACAAGTCCCTCTCCAGTTAGGCATTGCTTTAATGTACTTTCCACGTTTTTGCTTGCTCATTTTTTAATTTCTCCTTTCAATATGCTAAATTATATTAGTTAAAAGTTTTTTTATTACTGAAAATTTAAATAATTTAATGTAAGTTTTTGAAATTAATAACTCGTATAAGTTTTTTAAAAACCCATAAAATAATAATATCAAAAGATAAAAGGAGGTTTTAAAATGAAAAAGTTAGATAAACTTTTAAGTAGAGATGTTGCAAAAAAAATGATTATCGATGGAGAGCCTTGGGATAAAATAATAGAAACAACTCATTTAAGATTAAAAGATCTAAAGCAAATACAAAGAGGAGAAATAGATCCAAAGTTCTAATAAAATTTACATAAAAGATGAGGAGAACAAATGAAGAATAAAAGAGAATACACTAAAGAAAATTACTTACAAAATGGAACAAAGTCTCAAAATAATAATCCTAAAAATAAATACGTAACAACAATAGAAGAACCTGCACTTAATGAAAGTGGTATAGAAGCTAAGAAAAAAGGATTTTAAAAAGATAAAGATAGTTTTTTAAAAGCAACAAGAAATATATTATTTTTTATTATAATGGTATATTTTATGTTGCTTTTTAATAATTTAAAACGAAGGTGGATTTAATATTTATTTCAAAATAAGGGGGAGGAGTTTATGAGCTTAATGGTTTTTGCTCCAATAGGTGCAGGTCTAGCTTTAATCTTTGCTGCATTTTATACTTATAAGATTTTTAAGGTTGATGAAGGTACAGATAAGATGAAGTACATTGCAGAAAGTATAAGAAAGGGAGCTAATGCGTTTTTAAAACGTCAGTATAAGGGTGTTGCAATATTTTTTGTAATTATGTTTATTATTTTATTTATACTAGCTCAATTTAATTTTGTAAGCATTTTCATGCCATTTGCTTTTTTAACTGGAGGAATTTTTTCTGGTTTAAGTGGATATTTAGGAATGAAAATTGCTACAAATTCTAATAGTAGAACTGCAAATGCTTGTAGTAAAAGTTTAAATAGTGGGTTAAGAGTAGCTTTTTCTAGTGGATCAGTTATGGGATTAGTTGTTGTAGGACTAGCATTAGCAGATTTTAGTATTTGGTATTTTATTTTAAATTGTTATTATGGAACACTTCCAGCAAATGAAAGAATTACAATAATAACAACTACTATGTTAACCTTTAGTATGGGAGCATCATCTATGGCTCTTTTTGCAAGAGTTGGTGGTGGAATTTTTACGAAGGCAGCAGATGTAGGTGCAGATTTAGTTGGAAAAGTTGAAATTGGGATTCCGGAAGATGATCCAAGAAACCCAGCAGTTATAGCAGATAATGTAGGAGATAATGTAGGAGATGTTGCTGGAATGGGGGCAGACCTTTATGAATCTTATGTAGGTTCAATTTTATCTTCTTGTGCATTAGCTGTGGCAGCAGGTCTTTCAGTAAAAGGTGCTGTGGTACCTGTAGTTATTGCATCAATAGGGGTTATGGCATCTATAATTGGTAGCTTTTTTGTTAAGTCTAAAGAGGATGTATCACAAAAGTCATTATTGAGTGCACTAAGAAGAGGAACATATTTTTCAGCAATAATTATTGCTGTAGCTTCTTATTTTGTAGTAGATAGTATTTTAGGTAAAGAAAATATAGGAATATATTTATCTATATTATGTGGACTTTTAGCAGGATTATTAATAGGATTTTTTACAGAATATTATACAAGTGATAATTATAATCCTACAAAAAGTATTGCAGAATCATCACAAACAGGACCTGCAACTGTAATAATTACCGGATTATCAGTTGGTATGAAATCTACAGCGGCACCTGTTATTATAATAGGATGTTCTATATTAATTAGTTTTGTTGCTTCAGGAGGATTTAACAATTTTAACATGGGGCTTTTTGGTATAGCAATATCTTCAGTTGGTATGTTATCTACATTAGGTATAACTTTAGCTACTGATGCTTATGGACCAGTTGCAGATAATGCAGGTGGAATAGCCGAAATGGCAGGATTACCATCAGCAGTAAGAGATAGAACTGATGCATTAGATTCTTTAGGAAATACAACAGCAGCCACAGGAAAAGGTTTTGCTATTGGATCAGCTGCATTAACAGCATTAGCATTTATAGCAGCATATAAAAATTCTATAGAACAAATGGTAAATAATAATAATTTAGCATTTAATTTTGATTTATCAATATTAAATCCACAAGTTTTAATTGGAGCATTTATTGGAGCTATGGTTACTTTTGCATTTTCATCTTGTACAATGAGTGCAGTTGGTAGAGCAGCAAGCAAAATAGTTGTTGAAGTAAGAAGACAATTTAAGGAAATAAAAGGATTAATGGAAGGAAAATCAGAGCCAGATTATGCTTCTTGTGTTGATATTTGTACAAAATCTTCTCAAAAAGAACTTCTTGTAATTGCAGCAATAGCTATTATAAGTCCATTAGCTGTAGGAATAATTTTAGGTCCTAATGGAGTAGCAGGGTTACTTGCAGGAGCAACAATATGTGGATTTGTATTAGCTGTTATGATGTCAAATTCAGGTGGAGCTTGGGATAATGCTAAAAAGCATATTGAAGCAGGTAATTTTGGTGGTAAGGGATCAGAATGTCACAAGGGTGCTGTTGTTGGAGATACTGTAGGAGATCCTTTTAAAGATACTTCAGGACCAGCCATTAATATATTAATAAAATTAATGTCTATAGTTTCAATAGTATTTGGTATGGTTATATTAACATTCCATATATTTTAAAAGAATTATCTAAAAACAATTGTGTATAATATTATATTAATAAAAATTTTATATAATTAAAAATAGCTGTATTCATATTGAAGTAAATACTTTCAATATGATACAGCTATTTTTTTAATAATGTACATCTATAAAATGAAATTTTATATCACTATTGCTCCATCCTAAATCATAAGGTACAAGCATTCTATCTGTATTATGGCAAGTTACTAATGGATAACCTTTAGAATCTAGGCCAGTAACTGTAGAAACATGAGTTATTCTTCCTTTTTTTTCGTAAGCGACTATATCACCAGGTCTAAGATTAAAAGCATCTTTATAAGTATCAGAATAATATCCTTTTGCTATATAAGATCCACGACCACTATTTATTAAATAATTTTTAAATCCTTGGGCATTAATCCAAGCATTTGTAGCACTTTTATTGCAGTAATTCCAAGTACTATTTTTTTTAAAACCTCCACCTTCAAACATAATTTGAGAGGCAAAATTAGCACAATCACCACCATCTGGATTAAAGTTTTTATAGTTTTTATTATATTTAAATAAATGTTCTTCGTTGTTACTAATACCACAGTATTCATGTGCATAATCAATGGCTTTTTGGGTTCTTTCATCTATTGTAAAATCAGGTTTTTTATGAGAAAGAATAGTGTTTTTAATTTCATCACATTCTAAATTATCAAGATTAAGAGAATCAGCTAAAGGATCAGTATACCATTCTTTTATAATTATATATTTATCACCATCTTTTTTTAAGTTTATATAATGGCAAGTACCTAATTTAAAATAATTTTCAATATTAGGTTCATCTTCATAGCTATAGCAAAACTTTGTATCAGCATAACAAATCACATTATATACATCTTTTTCAATTTCCTTTACCTTTGAAACTTTGATTGTAGAATTTATTTTTGTAAAGGAAACACATTGTTTTTTGCACCAATTAGTAAAATATTTAGTTTTTGTAACTTCACTTTCATAAGCCCACTTACAAACCTTTTTATTTAAATCATAAAATGTTTTTAGACCTTCACAATCTCTAGTTAAAATTGCACAATTTCTATTTAAAAATATATTTTCTATTAAAGGCTGAAATTGATTTTTTAATTCGTTATTTTCATAATTATCATTATAAACATCAGAAATTTCTTTTTGTATGTTTGAAATATTTGGATTGTGGAAAGTTAATGCATTTACATTTAAAATACTAAAGCTTGATAAGAGTAAAACAAAAGAAGTTACTTTATATAAAAATATATTCTTTTTTAGTAATAAGTTATTCATTTTCATTACTCCTTACTTATCATTTGTTATTTTATAAAATTAATTATAAATTAGACTTATTATAGTTTGTGCTATCATATTAAATTTTATATAAAATAAATATTAGAAATTATCAAATATTAAATTATTTTCATAAGATAAAGATATAATATTAAAGCTTGGGGATATTATGTCAGAAAAGGAATTAGATAATATTTATGAAAATGGATTTACATTAGATTTTGATGATAGTAGTAAGATAGTATTAGTTTCAGATGTTCATAGAGGTGATGGAACATATTCAGATTCTCTTTTATCTAATAGAAATATATATATAACAGCATTGAAGTATTATTTAAGAAATAATTATACTTATATAGAGATTGGTGATGGGGATGAACTTTGGAAAAATAGAAATTATAATGAAATAGCTTATTTTTATGATGATATTTATAAATTGTTTAATAAATTTAGTAAAAAAAATGCTATTTATTGTATTTACGGAAACCATGATATTATAAAAAAGAAAAAATGTTTTAAACAAAAGCAAGAAAAGGCTCTAAGAAAAATAGGTGCAGATTATGGAGAAGAATTTTTAAAATTCATAAATAACAATAAATATTATTCTGGAATAAATTTAATGTATAAACCACTTAATGAAAAGATATTAGTTACTCATGGGCATCAATTAGATTTTTGGAATAATGAAGTATGGAAAATAAATCAAATTTTAGTAAGGTATATATGGCGTTTTTTAAATGGAGTTGCAGGTTTCAAAGATCCTACTAGGTCTGCAAAGAGCAAAACAAAAAGAAGTAGAGTAGATATTAAATTACAAAATTGGGCTAGGGATAACTGTAGAATGATTATTTCAGGTCATACACATAATAGTAGATTCCCAGATTTATATGATCCTCCTTATTTTAATGATGGATGCTGTGTTTACCCAACTGCAATAACAGTTATAGAAATAGAAAAGGGAAAAATAGAATTAGTTAAATGGATAATAGATGCTCAAGATACTGGTTCTCTTTGGGTAACTAGAAAAATTATTGCAGGACCAGTAAATATTTCGGAATATTTACAATATGCTAAGGAAGAAAGATTAAGAAGAAATAATAAATAGTATATTATTTTGATATAAATATCAATATAAACTATAATATAAATAAAACTAGAGAGGAGAAAATTAATGAATGAATTAAGTGGAAAGGTTGCCTTAGTTACTGGAGCTTCTAGGGGAATTGGAAAAGCTATAGCAAAGGAACTTGCAAAAAATGGGGCAAGTGTTATTATAAATTATTCTAAAGATGATGATGGTGCTAATAAAACATTAAAAGAAATAAAAGAGCTAGGAGGTTATGCTAAGATAATTAAAAAAAATATATCAATAAAAAATCAATGTGAAGAATTAATAAATGAAATAATTAATACATTTGGAAAAATTGATATATTGATTAATAATGCAGCAAAATCAGAAATTGGACTATTTATTGATACTGATGATAATAATTTTGAAAGTTTAATAAATACAAATCTTCTAGCTCCTATGTATTTATCAAAGTACTCTTTAAAATATATGATATCAAAAGGAAGTGGAAATATAATTAATATATCATCTATTTGGGGGGAAAGTGGGGCTTCTTGTGAAGTAGTTTATTCAACTACAAAGGGTGGACTAAACTTATTTACAAAATCACTTGCTAAAGAAGTTGCACCTTTTGGTATAAGAGTTAATTCAATAGCCCCTGGTGTTATAAACACTGATATGAATAAGTTTTTAAGTGAAGAGGAAAAAAATCAATTAATAGATGAAATACCAATGAATAGATTTGGAGATACAAAAGAAATTGCAAAGGCAGTTATATTTTTATGTAAAGATGACTGCAAGTATCTAACTGGACAAATCATTAAAGTTGATGGTGCTTTCTTATAAGATATATCTAAAATAAAAGTGGTGATTAATATGATAAAGATAAAAATAGATAAAAGCAAGTCAAATGAACCAATATTTAAACTTGGATTTAAACAGCTAGATGAAAAAGAAAATAGATTTTTAAAGAGAGCTTTAATAGATGGAAAAGAAATAAAAGGAATATATCAATACGAACTTCCTTTAAAATATTTTTTACCGATTATTAAAAATTTAGATAAAAACAACATAAAATTAGATAGGTATAGTAAATTATCCTATTTAGAGTTTTCTGATGACTTTGATGAAAAGTATTATTATATTTTAGAAGCAAATTCAAAGTTTATGAAAAAATGGAGAGAAGAAGGGTGCCCTAACATTTTTAAGGTAGAAATAAATAAGGAAACCTTAGAAGTAAAAAAAGAAATAATTTTTAAGAAGATAGACCGTATTTATATTTAATTTTTAAAATTAGTGATATAAATTAATGCTATTATTTAGGGGTGAGAAGTGTGAAAAAAATTTTAATAATTGAGGATGACTTAAACGTAGCAAGAGAGTTATCTATATCATTAAAAAAATGGTCATTTGAAGTAGATATAATAAAAAATTTTGATAATATATTAAAAGAAGTTATATATAATAAACCTAGCCTTATATTAATGGATGTTAATCTGCCTTATTATGATGGATTTTATTGGTGTGAAAAAATAAGAGAAGTTTCTAAAGTTCCTATAATATTTTTATCTTCAAGAGATTCTAATATGGATATTATTATGGGGATAAATAATGGTGGAGATGATTATATTACAAAGCCTTTTTCAACTGAAGTACTAATATCAAAAATAAATGCTTTATTACGTAGAAGTTATGATTATAACAACTCAGATACATTAATTTATTATAATGATGCAGTTTTAGATATTGAAAAATGCATTTTTAGATATGATGATAAAGAAATAGAACTTACTAAAAATGAAATAAAAATCCTATCATTATTAATAAAAAACAAAGAAAAAGTAGTATCAAGAGAAAAAATTATGATGAGTTTATGGAATGATGATGAATTTGTTAATGATAATACATTAACTGTAAATATTACAAGGCTTAGAGGAAAAATAAATGAATTAGGTTTAAAAGATATAATTAAAACAAAAAAGGGAATTGGGTATTTAATAAAATGAATTTAAAAATATTTATTTATGAAAATATAAAATTTATTTTATTTAACTTAGGTGTTTTATTTTTTATTAATATATATTTTTTAGTATTAAGTTTACTAAATGATAATTTTGAAGAATTACTATATTTAGATATAATGTTAATATTTATTTATATTTGTGCCTTTATAATAAAATACATTATTTGGAAAGATAGATTTAAAGAAATTTATGAAATTATGAGAAAAAATAATGATATTAATATAAGTGATATTAATAAAGAATTTTTAGAAGAAGAAATAATGAGATACATAATTAATAAAAAAGATGAAAATTATTTAAAAGAATTAAACATAAGAGAAACTCAAATTAAAGATTTAGAAGAGTATATTGCAAAGTGGACTCATGAAATAAAATTACCTATTAGTACAATATATATGATTTTAGAGCGTATGGAAAATGAATATGTTAGCTTAGATATAAAAAATGAAATTGAAAAAATAAATTTTTTAGTTAATTCAGTTATGTATGGAAGCAGAGCGACAGCAGCTTCTGAAGATATTTTTATTTCAGAAGTAAATGTGCAAGATTTAATAAAACAAGCTATTAAAAATAATGCTTTTATGCTTATAAGAAATAATATAGAAATAAAATTAGAAAATAATAATTTTAAAGTTTTTACAGATAAAAAATGGATTTTATATGTTTTAAATCAAATTATTAATAATGCAATAAAATATTCAAAAGAAAATGGAGAAATTAAGTTTTATTGTGAAGAAGATGAAAAATATATTTATTTAAATATAAGAGATAATGGTATTGGAATTTTAAAAGAAGATATAGAAAGAGTATTTAATAAAGGTTTTACAGGCAGTAATGGTAGAAACACTATATATAAATCAACAGGAATGGGGCTTTATTTTTCTAAAAAAATATTAGAAAAGCTAGAAAATTCTTTTGAAGTAAAATCAGTAAAAGATAACTATACTATATTTACAATAAAGTTTAATAAGAAATCTGAATTTACTAATATTACAAAAATGTAATATTAAAAATTAAAATGTAATATTAAGTTAAGGATTAATTATTAAAAATCCACTAAAATTAATTTATAAGGTTTTTAATGTTTTAGAAAAATATAAATTAATTTTTGGAGGAAACGCCTAATGAGTGAAATATTAAAATTAAATAATTTATCAAAGGATTATGGAATTAAAGGTTTTAAAACTAGAGTTTTAAATAATATTTCTTTATCTGTTGATAAGGGAGAATTTATATCAATAATGGGTCCATCAGGAGCTGGTAAAACTACACTTTTAAATTTGTTATCTACGCTAGATAAGCCGACTAAAGGTGAAATATTTTTAGATAAAATAAACATTACTAAAGTTAAAAATAAAGAATTATCTAATATTCGAAAAGAAAAAATAGGATTTATATTTCAAGATTATAGTCTTTTAGATAATATGACATTAATGGATAATATAGCTCTTCCATTAGCTTTAGGGAGAAAAGGAAGTAAAGAAATAGAAAGAAAAGTCATTAAAATGGCAGAAATTTTTGGGCTTAAGGATCATTTAAAAAAATATCCCTATGAGTTATCTGGGGGTCAAAAGCAAAGAGGGGCTGCTGCAAGAGCGTTAATTACTAATCCAAGTGTTATATTTGCAGATGAGCCAACAGGTGCATTAGATTCAAAGTCATCTATAGATTTATTAGAGTGCTTAAAAAAAGTAAATGAAGATACTAAAGCAACAATAATAATGGTTACTCATGATGCTTTTAGTGCAAGTTATTCTAAAAAAGTATATATGCTAAGTGATGGAGAAATAAAATGTCAATTAAATAGGGGAAATGATAGAAAAGAATTTTATGGTAAGATAATTGATTTATTAGCAACCTTAGGGGGTGCTAAATAATGAGTGTACTTTCTATAGCTTTTAGTAATTTTAAAAATAATATAAAAACATATACAATGTTTTTTATATCAATGATATTTTCTGTAATTATATTAAGTAATATTTTAATATTGCTTGATGGAGAGGCTATTAAGCTTTTAGGAGAAGCAAATATTATGTATACAGAAATGATTTTACGATTAATAACTGTTATTTTAGTTATATTTATGATATTTTTTATATGGTATACATCTAATATATTTTTAAAAAATAGAAAAAAAGAAATAGGTCTTTTTACCTTTATGGGTGTAGATTTAAAAACTATAGGTAAAATATATTTCTCAGAAATGATGTTAATTTGTATATCAGCTAGTATAATTGGAATTTGTGTTGGAATATTATTTTCTAAGTTTTTTCAAATGATAGTTTTTGCTTTAGCTGATTTTAAGGTTGATGTAAAACTTGATATTACAGCTAATGCAGTAATAAATACATTTTTAATTTTTACGGGAATATTTTTACTAATGAGTATTAAGGGATTTATTAATATTGCAAGAAGTAAGGTAATTGAACTTATAAATAATAGTAAAAGAGTAGAAAAAATGCCTAAAGTAAATGCGTTTATTTATATTATTGCTGTATTATCTTTAGGATGTATTTTATATGGATATTATTTGGTAATTATATCTCAAATTAATGCTTTTAAAACTTTAATATTAGTTTGTATAGGTACTTATGGATTATTTTATGCAGTTATTCCAGCAGCTCTTAATTTTATAATTAATAATAAAAATATTTTGTATAAGGGTGAAAATATAATAACTATTAATAGTTTAGCTTATAGAATAAAGAAAAACTACACTACTTATGCTACAATTGGTATTTTAACTGCATGTACAGTAACTGTTTTAGGTACATCAGTATCAATGAGAAGATTATATTCAATGAGTGAACAAAATGATCAGTTATTTTCAATGTCTTTTTCTTCTGCAAAAAAAATAGATAATTTAAATATAAATAAAGAAATTACTGATTTATTAGGGGAAAAGAGATTTGATTTAAGTACTGATGTATTAATGGTGGATAATACATTAAAAGATGTTGATGAATTTCAAAAAGAAAAGTATATAGTAATTCCATATAATAAATTTAGGGATATTTTAAAAATTAATGGATATGAAAAAGATTTAGAAAAAGTTAATGAAGAAATGGTTAAAGGAAATAAAGCAATATATATTCAAAGACCTGGAACATTAGCAAGTTTAATTAAAGAAAATAAAGTTACTATTGCTGATAAAGTATTTGAAATTAGTGAAGGCAATATAAGATTTAAAGTATTAGGTTCCTTATTAAATTATGCAACAATAGTTGTTAATAGTGATGAGTATGAAAATCTTAAATTAAAAGGAGAATTAATAAATTTTTATGGAATTAAGATAAATGATGATAACAAATTTTTAAATGAAGATACTATAATTAAATTATCTCAAAAATTAGAGCCCTATATTTCAAGTGATATTAATTTTCAAGTGGGAATTTATAAAACTAAAAATGTAGAGTGGCTAAAAATTGTTTATGCTATTGGATCATTTTTATTTTTAGTATTTGTACTTGCAGAAGCTAGTATTATTTATATTAAGATATATAGTGATGCTACAGAAGATAAAGATAAATATAAAATTTTAAAAAATATAGGAGCATCAAAAAAAGACTTACAAAAAGCAATAAGAAAAGAAGTTATATTGTTTTATGTGCTTCCATTATCTATAGGCTTAATTCATAGCTTTTTTGCAATAAAGGTTTTAGGAAAGTTTTTATCAGAAGACCTAAACTTGACTTTTGTTATAAGTGTCTTAGTATCAATAATTATATTCATATTTAGTGCAATTATATCAATTAAGAGTTTCAAAAATATAGTTAAAGTTTAGATAAAATATTTAAATGGGTACCTTAAAAATAGGTACCCATTTATTTTATATTTCAAATTCATCTGATGATATTAAATCTTGTTTTTTTAGTGTGAAACTAAATATGACACTATTTTCACCATTATTTATTAAAAAATTACTATTATGAAGAGTTAATATTCTTTTTACGGTAGCTAATCCAAGACCATAACTATTTTTAGTTCTATCACCAGATTTATCAAGTCTATAAAATCGTGCAAAAACATTATCAAGTTCTTTATCAGGAATAGTAATTCCTTTATTTTCAATTGAAATTAAATAGTTTTCTTCCTTTTCTATAGCGGATATAAGAATTATATTTCCTCTAGGAGTATATTTTATTGCATTAGATAAAAGATTTTGAATAACTCTTTCTAACATCATAACATCTCCTTCTACATAGGCATATTCCGGCAGATTAAATACAACATTTAATTTCTTATTTTGAAGCTCTAATGAAAATCTTTTTACCATACCTCGAATAAGTCTTACTATATTAAAAGACTCTAAATTTAAACTTATGGTATCTGATTCAAGCTTTGATAAATCCAACATATTTGTTAAAAGAAGATTCATCTTAGTTGCTTCATCTATTATTGTTTCAAGATAGTTTTCAGCATCTTTTCCAGAGACAATTCCATCTTTTAAACCTTCAGCATAACCACTAATAATCCCAAGAGGCGTTTTTAAATCATGGCTAACGCTAGAAACAAAGTCTTTTCTCATATTTTCAAGATTTCTTTCCTTTTCAATATCTTTTTCTAATTGTTCATTCTTTTCTTGAAGCCTTTGAAGTGAATTTTCAAGATTAGAATATAAGAAATTAAGTGTCTTTGCTAAATTCCCAATTTCATCATCAGAATTTACTTCACATTTAGCTTCAAAATCTAAATTAGACATACGTTTAGCCACTTTATTTAAATTAATAAGAGGTGTACTTATTAATTTAGAATAAATTTTAGATAAAAAAATAGCCAAGATTAAAAATCCTATAAATAAATATATATAAAAGCTACGAATTACACTTGAGGCCTCCTTTATTGGTTGAACAGAGGAGACTGAAATAAGTATGGCATCATTTTTGCTTTGAAGAGACATTGACGATATTATGCCTATTTTTTTATAAGAACTATATCTATTAGTAAAAATAGTACTTTTAATTTTATTTGTTAGTAAAACTTCTTGAATTAATTCTTCGTTAGATAATAACTCAGAACAAAAGTCTGTAAGTGATTTCATATCTTCGATATTATTTTTATCAAAATAAGATAAATATTCAATAGTACCATCTAAAGAAAATATAGCAATACGTGAATTATTTTTTTCTTCATAATTTATTAATGCATTGCTTAAATTACCAGTATTAAAATTTTGATAAGAATATAAGGTTTTAATTCTTTTAACATCTAATATTAGTGATTCAGTTTTTTTTGTTAAATAAAATTCTTCAAAAAACATATTTTGAAATAAAAAAGTAAGTAAAAAAACTATTGATATAAGTCCAAAGGTTATTAATGTTATTCTTTTTGAAATACTATTTTTCATTTTGAACCTCAAATTTATAGCCACTACCCCTAACAGTTATAATATAATTAGACTTTTCACCAAGTTTTTCGCGAAGTCTTTTAATATTTGTATCAACAGTTCTTAAATCACCATAATAATCTATTCCCCAAACATTATCTAAAATAGTATCTCTGCTTAGAGCTATTCCCATATTATCAGATAAGTAAACTAAAAGTTCAAATTCTTTTGGTGAAAGTGTTAATGATTCATTATTAATTTTTACTTCATGAGCTAATTTATTTATAGTTAGTCCATTATAGTTTTGAGTAGGGTTAAAATCATCTTTATCAGAAATAGTTCTTTTTAATAAGGCTTTAATTTTTGCAATTAATATTTTAGGTGAAAAAGGTTTTGTTACATAATCATCAGCACCCATTTCATATCCAAAAAGCTTATCCTCTTCTTGACTTTTAGCTGTAAGTAAAATTATAGGTAAATTAGATACTTCCCTAATAGTTTCTAATACTGTTATTCCATCAATTTTAGGCATCATTATATCTAAAAGAATAAGGTCAACTTTATTATTTTTAAAAATAAATAGTCCTTCATCTCCATCACAAGCTTCTAAAACATTAAATCCTGCTGCATTTAAATAATCTCTTAAAAGAAATCTTATCTTTAATTCATCTTCTATTATTAATATAGTTTTTTTCATAAATTCTCCTTTAAAAATTAAGTTTATTATAAATTATAAAATATTATTATTTAATTATAAACTATCATACAAAATAATGCATAATAATTCATATAAAAATTGTATTATAAAAAATGTATTAAGTATAGAAATATTATTTGGTTGTAATTATAAGTTAAACATATTATATTATAATTCTAGAGGAAATTATAAGGATGGGGGAAGGTATAAGATATGGTAAAAATAAATTTTGATGTAAAAAAGCATAAATTAGAAAATGGTTTAGAAGTGATAACAATACAAAAAGATACCCAAATCTCATCAATTAACATAGGTGTCAAAGTTGGTGCTTTAAATGAAGGGTTAAATGAAAAGGGAATTTCCCATTATATAGAACACATGTTATTTAAGGGAACTGAAAATAGAACATTTCAAAAGTTAAATGATGATTTAGAGGCTTTAGGGGGAGAGTATAATGCTTATACAGATTTTTCACAAACAGTTTATTCAATAAGTTGTTTAGAAGAAGAGTTAAAAAGTGCTATAGAAATATTAAGTGATATGTTAATTTGCTCTAAGTTTCCAGACGAAGAAGTTGAAAAAGAAAGAGGAGTAATATTAGCAGAAATAAGATCGAGTAAAGATAATGTAGAGGATTTTAGTTTTAAAAAAATAAATGAAATAGCATTTAATAAAAGTGCATTAAGATATGATGTTGCAGGTTTAGATGAAAATGTAAAATCATTTACAAAGAAAGAGCTTTATGAGTATTATAAAAAATATTATATACCTAATAATGCATTGATAACAATGGTATCATCATTATCACATGATGAGGCTATTAAAGAAATATCAAAATATTTTGGTAAATGGGAAGCAAAAGAAAATATTGAATTAGTAGTTAAGGATGAGAAAAATAAAAATATAAAAAAGATAACTACTAAGGAAAATATAGAACTTTGTACAATAATTTATTTATTTACATTTTATGATTTAGATAAAAAGTATGAATTACCATTAAGAATATTAAATCATAGGCTTGGTGAAAGTGCTAACTCATTATTATTTAGAGAAATAAGAGAAAATAGAGGGTTGGCATATGATATATATTCGCATTTAGATATAACTCAAAATGTAAAAACATTATATGTATATACAGCTGTAGATGAAGAAGATATTGAAGATGCATCAACTGCAATTGAAAATATTTTTGAAGATATTAAGTTTAGAAAAATAATAATTGGAGAGCATGATTTAAATATAATGAAGAAAGTTCATAAAACAGCAGTAATATCTACATTAGAAGATTCGGTGGAATTATGCAATTATATATTAAGTCAAAGTTTAGAAGGTGAAGATATATTTGAATTTTTAAAAGATATGGATAGTTTAAATACAATAACTGCTGATGAAATATATGAAGTAGCAAATAATGTATTAAATAATCCCACTATTCATATATTAAAATCTTCATAAGGTGGCAATAATTGTGAGTATAATAACTAAAATTGAACTAGGTAAAAAAAATAAAGAACGAGTAAATATTTATATCGATGAAGAATATGCTTTTTCTATAAGTGCAGAATTAGTATATAAAGAAAATTTAAAAGTTAAAGATAAAGTTGATGTTGAAAAATTAAAAAAGATAGCAAATGAAGATAATTATATAAAATGCAAAAATTCAGCTCTTAAAATAATTGAAAGGACTTATAAAACTGAAAAGGAGTTAAGGGACAAATTAGCATTAAAGGGATATGAAGACCATATAATTAAACGAACAATAAGTTTTTTAAGGGAATATAATTTATTAAATGATATAACTTATGTCAAAATGTATGTAAAAGATAAGTCTAAAAACCAAGGAAAGAAAAAAATTAAATATACACTTATACAAAAAGGCATAAATGAAAGTATAATTGAAGAAGAATTAGAAAAATTAGATACAGATGAAGTAAAATCAGATTTACATGAGATAGCATTAAAAAAATACAAGATTTTATCTAAAAGAGAAAATGATAATTATAAATTATCACAAAAGTTATTTAGATTTTTAGTAGGAAAAGGGTATGATTATGATTTAATTAAAGATGTTATTAAATCTATAGTTAAATCAGAAGATTTTTAAATAAAGGGGAAGTTTAATGAATGAAATGCTATCTTATTCAATATGCTTATTTATATTAATATTATCTATAATTAGTAGTGTTAAAAATACTATTAAAAGAAGAACAATAAGTTTTTCCTTAGAAAGGGTTATTTATTATTTTTCTATATTTATAAGTATTTTATTAATATCTTTAAAAATAGATGTAACACTTAAAAGTATTACAAATATAGTTTTGAAAATTTCAAGCTTAAATGGAATATATAATGATATTTTTAAAATTATTTTATTGATAATTTTATTTTTCACTATACAAGGCATTTTATATAAGCTTTTAAAAATAATTTTAATTCCTATATTTTCAAATATAAATAGAGGAAATAGTATTTTACTAGTATTATTATCATCATTATTTGGAATTTTAAAAAGTATTATAATTATATCAATTATTTTTATATTTATAATTACTTACAATAATACAATAGGAAGTTTTAATAAAGTAGCAGTATTTAATGAAAATAAAATATACTCTGAGCTAGAAGAAATATTACAGGAAAATACAAGTAAACTTACCGATGAAATTGTTGAAGAGTTTTTACCAGCTAGTAATATAGTAATATATTATAATGGAGTAACATTAGAAGAGGGAATTAAGTCTACTAAAGAAATTAATGAAATGGCAATAAATTTAACTGAAAATGTTGATAATGATATGGATAAAGCTAGAATATTATATTCATGGATAGGTAGTAATTTAAAATATGATTATGATAGAGCTAAAAAGGCTTTAAATAATGAAAAGGTGGAAGATAGTGGAGCAATAACAGCATTTAATACAAAAAGTGGAATTTGTTTTGATTATTCATGTCTGTATGTTGCCATGGCAAGAGCAGTAAATTTGAAGGTTAGATTATTAACAGGAACTGCATATGATGGTTCGCAATTTGGACCACATGCATGGAATGAAGTTTATATAAGTGAAATTGATAAATGGATACCAGTAGATACTACGTTTTATTATGCAGGTGATTATTTTAATAATGATGACTTTTATGAAGAGCATATTACTGATAGCATTGCAGGAGAGTGGTAAAAGAAAAGCGCTTTTATAGCGCTTTTTTATTTTTAGACATAATTAAATTTATTGCTTTTTCACAATCCTTATCTGAAGCATCTAGAGCCCAAGCTCTATTAAAATAAATTAATGCTTTATTAGTTTTTTCTAACATTGCATAACAGTATGCTAAATTAAAATAATATTTACTTTCTTCGTGTATGGTTAATGCTTTTTTTAGCATATTAATAGCAGATTTAAAATCCTTAAGCTTTATATAACATACACCAGTATTATAATAAGCAAATCCTTCATTTTCATTAGCATCAATTGATTTTATGTAATATTCAATTGCTTTAGAATAATCTTTATTATTATAATATTTATTCCCATCAGTAAAATAACTCATGATGACCTCCCATAGATCTTGATTTATTATTTAAATTATTGTCTATAAAATATAATATTATTCATAAAAAAATATTATGGTAATAATATATATTAAAACAAGAAAAATGGTGCAATTTGGAAAGGTAAAAATTTAAGGAAGAGGTATAATCAATGAAAAGTTTTAAGTTAGGAATAGATGTAGGTTCAACAACTATAAAAGTTGTGGTTTTAGATTATTATAATAAAGTAATATATAGTGATTACAAAAGACATCTTTCAGATATTAAAAATACATTAAATAATGTACTAAATGAATGTAGAGATAATATAGGAAATGTTAATTTAAGAGTAAAAGTTACAGGATCAGGAGGAATTGCAGCAGCAAAATGGTTAAGAGTTAATTTTGAGCAAGAGGTTATATCATGTACAAAGGCTGTTGAAGAGTTTTTACATAAAACTGACGTTGTAATAGAACTTGGTGGAGAAGATGCAAAAATAACATATTTAAAAGATGGAATTGACCAAAGAATGAATGGAACTTGTGCAGGTGGAACAGGTGCATTCATTGATCAAATGGCAGTATTATTAAATACAGATGCAAAAGGAGTAAATGAATTATCTAAGGATTCAAATATTATATATCCAATAGCATCTAGATGTGGTGTATTTGCAAAAACAGATATTCAACCTCTTATTAATGAAGGCGCTAAGAAAAGTGATATTGCAGCATCTATTTTTCAAGCTGTTGTAAATCAAACTATAAGCGGACTTGCTTGTGGGAAGCCAATACGTGGTAATGTAGCTTTTTTAGGAGGACCACTACATTTTTTAGATGGTTTAACAAAAAGATTTATAGAAACCTTGAACTTAAAAGAAGGAGAGTATATTATACCTAAAAATTCAGAGTTATATGTTGCTATTGGTGCAGCATTATTATCAGAAAATGAAAGTATTGTTACATTGGAAAATTTAATAGAAAACTTAAATAAGATTGATTGTAAAGATGAATTACAAGACGTTTTAGAGCCTTTATTTAAAGATGATAAGGAATATTTAGAATTTATAAATAGACATTCATCTAACAAGGTTAAAAGAGCTAATTTATTAGATTATAGGGGTAAGGTATTTATAGGTATAGATGCAGGTTCTACAACTACTAAATTAGTAGTAATAAGTGAAAAAAATGAATTATTATATTCTAGTTATAATAATAATGAAGGAAGTCCATTAAATAAAACAGTCGATATATTAAAAGATTTATATAAAAAGATAAATGATGATATAACTATAGCAAAGGCTACAGTAACGGGGTATGGAGAAGGTTTAATAAAAGCAGCTTTGGGAATAGATATAGGAGAAATTGAAACTGTATGTCATTTTAAAGGGGCAAAATCATTTATGCCTAATGTTGATTTTATACTAGATATTGGTGGACAAGACATGAAAGCTTTAATGATTAAAGAAGGTGTAATAAATAATATATTATTAAATGAAGCTTGTTCATCTGGATGTGGTTCATTTATAGAAGGATTTAGTAAGTCATTAAATATTTCAATAGATGAATTTGCATCTCTTTCAGTTAAAGCTAAAAAGCCAGTTGATTTAGGGTCTAGATGTACAGTTTTTATGAATTCTAAAGTAAAGCAAGTTCAAAAAGAAGGAGCTAGTGTTGGAGATATTTCTGCTGGATTATGTTATTCAGTTATAAAAAATGCATTGTATAAGGTTATAAAAATTAGAAACTTTGAGGAGTTAGGAAAAAACATAATTGTACAAGGTGGAACATTTTACAATGATGGAGTATTAAGGAGTTTTGAAAAATTAACAGGGGCTAATGTTATGAGACCTGATATAGCAGGGTTAATGGGAGCTTATGGAGCAGCGTTAGTTAGTAAGGAAAATTATAAGGAAGGAGAGGTATCTACTTTAATAAAAGAAGAAAAGTTAGAAAGCTTTAGTTTTAATACTACTTGTGAAAGGTGCGGAGGATGCGGAAATAATTGTTTATTAACTATAAATAAATTTGATAATGATGGAAAATATATAACTGGAAATAGGTGTGAAAGGCCATTAGAGATTAGTTCTAAAAAGTTGAAGGTTCCTAATTTATACAAATATAAGTTATCAAGAATTTTTAATTACAAACCATTATCTAAGGAGGAAGCAGTAAGAGGAGAAATTGGTATACCAAGAGTTTTAAATATTTATGAAAATTACCCATTTTGGTTTACTCTTTTAACAAAATTAAAATTTAGAGTTATACTTTCTTCTCCTTCAAGTAAAAAAATATTTAATTTAGGAATAGAAACAATCCCATCAGAATCAGTATGCTATCCAGCAAAGTTAACTCATGGACATATAATGTCATTAATAAATAATGGAATAAAAACTATATTTTATCCATGTATACCTTATGAATATAAAGAAGATAATAAGGCAAATAACCATTATAACTGTCCCGTTGTTACATCATATCCTCAAGTTATAAAAAATAATATAGATGAAATTAATAAAGAAAATATAAAGTATATTTCTCCATTTTTATCACTTGATAATAAAGAGAAATTATACAAGAGAATTTATGATATATTTAAAGAGTTTAATATAACCATTAAGGAAGCCAAAATAGCTGTAGATTCAGCTTTTGAAGAAAGGGAAAAGGTAATAAGTGATATAAGAAAAAAGGGTGAAGAAACATTAAAATATATTGAAGAAAATAATATGAAAGGCATAGTTTTAAGTGGTAGACCATATCATATAGACCAAGAAATAAATCATGGTTTAACAGATATAATTACTTCATATAATATGGCTGTGTTTACTGAAGATAGTGTTGCTCATTTAGGAAACTTAGATAGACCAATTAGAGTTATAGACCAATGGATGTATCATACTAGACTTTATAGAGCAGCAGCTTTTGTTAAGGAAAGAAATGATTTAGAATTGGTTCAACTTACTTCATTTGGTTGTGGATTAGATGCTGTAACAAGTGACCAAGTATCGGAAATATTAGCATCAAAGGGGAAAATGTATACTTTAATAAAAATAGATGAAGGAAGTAATTTAGGTGCAGTAAAAATTAGAATTAGATCATTAAAAGCAGCTATGGAAGAAAGAGAAAAGAATAAAATAGAACTTAAAACTTTTGATAATAAGTATAACAAAGTTTTATTTACTAAGGAGATGAAAAAAGAGTGGACAATTCTTTCTCCACAAATGTCACCAATGCATTTTCAATTTATAGAAAAGGCAGCTAAATCAGTGGGGTATAATTTAGAGGTTTTACCTGCAAATGATAAAGAAGCTATAGAAGAAGGTATAAAATATGTAAATAATGATGCATGTTATCCATCTATCTTAGTAATAGGACAAATAATAAGTGCCTTAAAATCTGGAAAGTATGACACAAAAAAAACTGCAGTAATAATAAGTCAAACTGGTGGTGGATGTAGGGCAACTAATTATATAGGTTTTTTAAGAAAAGGATTGAAAGAAGCAGGTTTTGAAAATGTTCCTATAATATCATTAAATGCACTAGGTATTGAAAAGCAACCGGGATTTACCATAAGTTATTCTCTTATTAAAAGACTTGTAATGGGAGTTATATATGGAGATTTATTTATGAGAGTACTTTATAGAGTAAGACCTTATGAAAAGATATTAGGTTCTGCAAATAAATTATATGAGTTTTGGAGAGAAAAAGCCTTTGAAAATATTTTAAATGGAAATAAAAGAGAAATGAATGAAAATATAAAAAATATAATAAGGGAGTTTGATGAATTAGAGATAAATGATATTAAAAAACCTAAAGTAGGAGTTGTAGGAGAAATATTAGTTAAATATCATCCAACAGCAAATAATAATATTGTTAATATTTTAGAAAGTGAAGGTGCTGAAGTTGTAGTTCCTGAATTATTAGATTTCTTTTTATACTGTTGTTATAATTCTAATTTTAAAAGTAAATATTTATCTAAAAGTCATATTGTTAAAAATGTATGTATTATAGCAATTAGCTATATTGAATCATTTAGAAAAGTTGTTATAAAAGAGCTTAAAAAAAGTAAAAGATTTGGAAATCCAATTTATATAAAAAATCTTGCAAATAAAGCTTCAAGTGTAGTTTCATTAGGAAATCAAACAGGTGAAGGTTGGTTATTAACAGGTGAAATGATTGAGCTTATAGAAAATGATGTAAACAACATAGTATGTGTTCAACCATTTGCGTGCTTACCTAATCATGTTACAGGTAAAGGGATGATAAAGATATTAAAAACTAAATATCCATTTTCAAACATTATAGCAGTAGATTATGATCCAGGAGCATCAGAAGTTAATCAATTAAATAGAATTAAATTGATGATGTCAGTTGCATTTAAAAATATAAATGTAACACAAGAAGGATATAAATGTAGAAGTGAAATAAAAATAGATATAAATACCTTAGGAACCAATAATATATAAAAGTAAGAGTATAAAAATAAAGAGAAATAAAAAATTCGACAATTTTTTTATTTTTCTCTTTATTTTTTTTCTTGTCTTTAATATAATGTATTTATATTTTAATACGTTAAATTTATAGCAGGAGAGATAGTATGAGTGATAATAATCCATATATATTAGTTTTAGGAGCATCGATAGTTGATATTTTTGGTTTTTGTGGAAGAAGTTATGCACAAAGAGATTCTATTCCAGGACATATAAAAATATCTTTTGGAGGCGTTTGTAGAAATATTTCTGAAAATTTGGCTAGAGTTGGAGTAAATACACAATTTATTTCTACTTTAGGAGATGATGAACATGGAAAGAGTATCTTAGAACACTCTAGAAAATATGGCTATAATATGGAGAATTCTCTTTTTTTAGAAGGGGAAAATACACCTACATATTTAGCAATATTAAATCATCAAGGAGAAATGGAATCTGCAGTTGTAGATATGGAAAGCTTAAATAAAATGGATGAAGAATTTATAAATGGAAAGCATGAAGTTTTTTTAAATGCAGAATATACAATTGTTGATTCAGATAATCCAACTTTATTAGAATACATATTAAAAAAATATGAAGGTAAAAGCAAGTTTATATTAGACCCAGTATCTGCAAAGAAAGCGAGAAAGATACGCCATTTAATAAAATATTTTCATACTATAAAGCCAAATAGATTTGAAACAGAAGCGTTATGTGGATTTAAAATTGAAACTGACAATGATTTAAGAAAAGCAGGTAGATTCTTTATAGAACAAGGAGTAAAGAATGTATTTATAAGCTTAGATGCAGATGGAATTTATTACATAACTAGTGAAGGTGAAGAAGGAAAATTAGCTTGTTGTGAAAAAATAGATGTAAAAAATGTTACTGGAGCTGGAGATTCATTTGTAGCTGGAATAGGATATGGATATATGAATAATTTAAATATTAAGGATACACTTAAGTATTCAGTTGCTATGTCAATAATTACAATTACTCATGAAGAAACAATAAATCCTAAAATGAGTCATGAATTAGTTAAGGACTTAATTAATAGGACAAAGTGGAGAGAAAATTAAAAATATAATAAGACTAATTAGATATTATTAAAGTTAATAAATTATAATATCTAATTAGTCTTATTTTTTTATAATGAATTACCTTAAAATGTAAAAATAATAAAAAGATGATATAATTAATTTATAAAATAAACTAAAAAATTAGAGGATAAATTATATGAGTAAAAATAGAAAATTTATTGAAGTAAAAGGAATAGTTCAAGGCGTTGGTTTTAGACCATTTGTTTATAAATTAGCTAAATTAAATAATTTATTTGGCTGGGTAAATAATACAAGTAAAGGTGTTTTTATAGATATTGAAGGTGATGAAAATAATATTAATAATTTTATAAATGAATTAAAGGATAATGCACCACCTTTATCAAGGATAACTTCAATTAATATAAATAATATGGAACTATTAGGATATGAAAATTTTATTATAAAAGAAAGTATTAATAATTTAAATGCAACAACATATATTTCACCAGATTATTCAACATGTTCTGAATGTAAAAATGAAATATTTGATAAAAATAATAGAAGATATAGGTATCCATTTACCAATTGTACAAACTGTGGACCAAGATTTTCAATAATAAAGTCCTTACCTTACGATAGAGTATCTACTACTATGAATTATTTTGAAATGTGCGATAATTGTAAGCAGGAATATACTAGTCCAGATAATAGAAGATTTCATGCTCAACCAAATGCTTGTCCTAAATGCGGACCAAGTGTATATATAATAGATAAACATAGAAATAAAATACAATGTGATGATTATTTTATTAAGGCTATAAATTTATTAAAAGAAGGAAATATATTTGCTATTAAAGGAATAGGTGGATTTAATTTAGTTTGTAATAGTAAAAATGAACAAGCAATTAAAACGCTAAGGGAAAGAAAAAATAGACCAAGAAAACCATTAGCAGTAATGATGAAAGATATAGAAACTGTAAAAAAATATTGTGTTTTAGATAATCTTCAAGAGGAAGTGTTAAAAAGTAATAAAAGACCAATTGTACTTTTATATAAAAAGGGGGAAAATATATTTCCACAAAATCTATCGCCTAATAATAAAAAGGTAGGGGTTATGCTTCCATATACACCGTTACATTATTTATTATTTGATGATGAATTAGATAGTTTAGTTATGACTAGTGCAAATATTAGTGGTGAACCAATTATTTATAAAAATGATGATGCAATTAAAAAGTTAAGTGATATTGTAGATTATTTTTTTATGCATAACAGAGATATTTATATTAGTATTGATGATTCTGTAAGCAATATTACTTTAGGTAAAGAGAGAGTTATTAGAAATGGAAGAGGATATTTTCCATATACATTAAATATAAATACAGTATCAAATATATTAGCATTAGGTTCAGAGCTTAAAAATTCTATTTCTTTAAGTAATAAAAATGATATTTTTATTAGTCAATATATAGGTGATTTAAAAAATACTGAAACAATAGATTTTTTTGAAAAAACAATAAAACATTTTAGAAAAATATATGATGTTACACCAGAAGTATTAGTATATGATAAGCATCCATCTTTTGAATATAGAAATATTGATTTAAAAAATATTTTAAATATAAATAAGGATATTAAGATAATAGAAGTTCAGCATCATCATAGTCATATTGTAAGTTGTATGGCAGAAAACAATATTAATGAAAAGGTTATTGGAATTGCATTTGACGGAACTGGATATGGAGAAGATAAAAATATATGGGGTGGGGAATTTTTAATATGTACTAAAAGTAATTTTAAAAGGATTGGACACTTAGATGAATTTTACTTGCCTGGTGGAGATAAGTCAATTAAAGAGCCGTGGAGAATAGGAATTTCATTAATTTATAAAATATTTAATGATGAATTTAATAACTTTGTCCCTAATAATTTAAAGGATAAAAAATATAACATAATAAGGAATATGATAGATAAAAAAATAAACTGCCCAAGAACTTCTAGTATGGGAAGATTATTTGATGGAGTTTCTTCTATATTAGGACTTATTGATGAAATAACTTTTGAGGGAGAAGCAGCAATTACTCTTGAGAATATATGTGATGAAAAAGAGGGTGAAAGTTATAAATTTGAAATTAAAAAAGATGAAGAAAAATTTATATTAGATTTTAATAAAATTATAAAAGGAATCATTTATGATATTTATAAAAAAGTTAATATAAATATTATAGCAAGAAAATTTCATAATACTATAATAAAAAGCACAATTGAAATGACATTATATATAAGAGAAAAAACTAATATTAATACTGTAGTTATTAGTGGTGGCGTTTTTCAAAATGAAATATTATTTGAAGGAGTTGTTAAGGGATTAGAGAAATATAAATTTAAGGTATTAACTAATAAAATAATTCCTTGTAATGATAGTGGTGTAAGTTTAGGACAATTAATAATTGCAAATGAGTTATTAAAAGAAGAATTGGAGGGGAGTAATTATGTGCATAGCTGTTCCAGCAAAAATTGAAGATATATTAGAAAATGATGCTATTGTAAATTATGATGGAGTTAAAGTAAGAGTAAATATAATGTTTATTGAAAATCCAAGTGTAGGAGATTATGTATTAGTTCATGCAGGATGTGCAATACAAAAAATTGATGAAAAGTATGCAAGAGAAACTTTAGATATATTTAATGAGTTAAGTGATGCTATAGAGGAGTGTAAATTAAATGGAAATATTAAAAGAACTTAAAAATATTAATATATCTCAAAACTTATTAAATAATATAAATAAAAGTTATGATAGTAAAATTTCAATTATGGAAGTTTGTGGAACACATACAAATGTAATATTAAAAAGTGGATTAAAAGATATTTTAACTGATAATATTAAACTTATAAATGGACCAGGATGTCCAGTTTGTGTAACACCACAAGGCTATGTAGACACAGCAATAGAACTTTCTAAAAGAAAAGATGTGATAATAACTACATTTGGTGATTTAGTTAGAGTTCCGGGTAGTTATAGCACTTTAGCAAAGGAAAAGGCTAAAGGTATGGATATAAGAATTGTGTATTCACCTTTAGACAGTATAAAGATAGCAGAAGAAAATCCTAAAAAAGAGGTAGTGTTTTTAGCAATTGGATTTGAAACTACTGCACCAATAATAGCTCTTAGTATAAAAATTGCAATGGAAAAAAATATAAAAAACTTTTCTATATTAAATAGCTTAAAAACCATGCCAGAAGCAATGGAATCTTTAATTTTGAATCCAAATGTTAAGATAGATGGATTTTTATGTCCTGGTAATGTTGCAACTATAATAGGAGAAAAGCCTTTTATAGAAATAGCTAATAAATATAAAATTCCAATGGTTATTAGTGGATTTGAGGTAAATGATATTTTAGCATCTATATATACGATAATTAAAATGAAAAAAGAAAATGATTATGGATTAATAAACTTATATAGTAGGTTAGTAAAAGAAAATGGTAATGAGGAAGCAAAAGAATTATTAAATAGTATATTTACTTTAAATGAAAGTACATGGAGAGGACTTGGAAAGATTAACAATGCTGGATTAAAGTTAAATGATAATTACAAAAACTTTGATAGTTTGTATAAATTCAAAATTAAAATGAAAGAAAGCAATATAAATAATGGATGTTCTTGTGGAGAAATATTACTAGGTATTAAAGAGCCAATAGAATGTAAGCTTTTTAAGAAAGTATGTACTCCATTAAATCCAATTGGAGCATGTATGGTATCAGATGAAGGGACTTGTTCAGCATATTATAAATATAGATAAATATAGGAGGTGGTTTATATGGATATAATAACTTTATCCCATGGAAGCGGAGGACAAGCAACTAATAAATTAATAGATAATTTATTTTATAAATATTTTAATAATGAATTTTTATCACAAAAGAATGATTCAAGTGTTTTACCTGTCATAAATGGAAAGATTGCAATGTCTACAGATTCTTTTGTAATAAATCCTATATTTTTTGAAGGAGGAGATATAGGGAAATTAGCTATTTGTGGCACTATAAATGATATATGCATGAGTGGGGCAAAACCTTTATATATTTCTGTAGGATTTATAATAGAAGAGGGATTATCGATTAAAGAGCTTGAAAGAATTGTAAAGTCTATGTCAAAGACAGCTAAAGAAGCAGGAGTTAAAATTGTTACAGGTGATACAAAGGTAGTTGAAAGAGGAAATTGTGAGAAAATTTATATTAATACTACAGGGATAGGAATAATTAAAGAAAATAATAATTATTTAAGTGGAAATAAAGTAAAGGATGGTGATGTTATAATAATAAGTGGTACATTAGGAGATCATGGCATGTGTATAATGAATGAAAGAGAAAACTTAGGTTTTGATATTAATATTAAAAGTGATTGTTGTTTATTAAATAAATTAATAGAAGACATATTATCTGTTAGTAATAATGTAAGAGTTTTAAGAGATCCAACTAGAGGTGGCTTAGCAACAACTTTAAATGAAATAGTAGAACATAGCAAAATTAGCATGGAAATAAAAGAAGAGTTTATAAAAGTAAAGCCAGAAGTATCAGCTATGTGTGAAATTTTGGGAATGGATCCATTATTTATTGCTAATGAAGGAAAAGTAGTAGTAATAGTAGATGAAAAAGATGCAGATAATGTATTGAAAGTAATGAAAAACAATAAAGTAGGAAGAGATTCTATTATATTAGGAAAAGCAATAGATGACGGGAAAAATAAATTATATTTAAAAACTAATATTGGAGGAAGAAGAATTATTAACATGCCAGAAGGAGAAATATTAGTAAGAATATGCTAAAGATTACAGATTAATAATTTAAGCACCTATAAATTGTGATTTGAATAATATAAATTATAGAGTACTGTTTATAAAGTACTCTAATTTTATACAAAAGAGTAGGTGCTTAATATGCATGTTGATATTTATAATATTTTATACGGAATAGAATCAGGATTATATAAATATATTGGAAAAGGTTCTGCTAGGAAAGTATATGATTTAAATAATGGATTTGTAATAAAAATTGCTAGAAATATTAAAGGAATTGCTCAAAATGAAGCCGAATTTTTAATATCAAAAGATAGTAACTCTGCACTACTTGCAAAAGTATACTTTTTATCTAGTGATTATAAATACTTGATTATGAAAAAAGCTGATAAAATTAAAAGTGAAGAGAAATTTTTGAGTTATTTTAATATTCAAGATAAAAGAGAGCTAAAAAATAATAAAGCTGTTAAAGAAATTCATGATAAATATAATTTAGTATGGGCAGATTTATATAAACTTACTAGTTGGGGAATTGTCAAAAATAAATTAGTATTAATTGATTATGGATATACAAAAGAAATATATAATGAATTTTATAAAAAAGTAAATTAAAAAGACTAAAACCACAATATAAAAATTTTGATTTTTATATTGTGGTTTTATAGAGTCATTTAGCAGTAGCAATTTTAAATAAGAGGAGGATTTTTAATTAATTCAAAGGTAAGCATATTAGTGTCACACTAAATATTTTAATAATGTACCATGCCCGAAATTAAAAGCCATATAATACAATAATATGAATAAAAAAATAAAAGGTGACCAAAAAATAAATTAAAATATAATAGTAAATAATATACTCGTAAATGAATATAAAAGGAAATGGAAAATATATAACAGGATAATAATTAGGACTAAGGAAAAAATATTAATGAGGTGAGATTAATGGGAAATAAAATGAAAAAAACAAAACATCAACATAAAAATGTAAATCATAATCCGCAAGTTGAAAGTGTAAAGGCTTGCTTTGGAGAACCTAAAGCAAAAACTTATGATCCAACAGATTTTAAGATTTAAATTTAAATACCCTCATATGTTC
>CAOJUX010000016.1 GCA_948444795.1 uncultured Erysipelotrichaceae bacterium
GCAAAACTTCTATATACTAAAATACCCCCCCCCCAGTACTAGGACTAGGGCGATTACGCTTAGGAGGGTGTATTTTAGTTTTTTATTCTTTTCAAATTTTTTCATTTTTTCTTCCTCCTATTTTCTATTCCTATTATAACCTACTATTATTCATAATTCAATTAGTAATAATGCTTTTCATATTTTTTAACTCCTTAACATAACTCTAAATTAATTCAATAGAATCTTGCAGTTATGACAGATATCTCTAAATAATATATTTGTGATATAGAAAATGATAGTGGCAGTAAATATTTAACTATTGCAGTTCTCGTGGAAATTAAATATTGATGAATTTTTTCATATTAAATAATTAATATTAGAGATTATATTTCTTTTTATACGAAGAAAATATAACTTTGAATTATTAATAGTAATAGCTAAAAAATTTGATTTGGAAATTATCATTAGAAATAAAGAAAAGTAATTAAAGTACAAAAACTTTTATATTTTTTATTTACACACTAAAAAAACTAGATTATTTATCTAGTTTTTCAATAGCTTTTTCTAGCTCTTCTTTAGTCATTTTAGTATAGCCTTTTATTTTATTAGCTTTAGCAATTTCTTTAAGTTTTAAAAGTGTTGGTCCATTTTCTTTAGTAACTGCATTATCTTCTCTTATCTTCCCAGTTGTAACTAAAGACTCAATTTCTTCTTTAGTTAAAGTTTCTCTTTCAATTAATGCATTACTTAAAAGCATTACTAAATTTTCATTTTCTTTTAATATTTTTTTAGCATCAGCATAACAATTTTCAATAATTTTTCTAGCCTCTGTGTCTATTTCTAATGCTACTTTATCAGAATAATTTTTAGATTTATTGTAATCTCTTCCTAAAAATACCCCTTCACTTTTTTGCTCGTATTGTACTGGTCCTAAATCACTCATACCATATTCAGTTACCATACTTCTAGCTATATTAGTTGCTTTTTTAAAGTCATCGCTGGCTCCAGTTGTTACTTCACCTAAAAATAATTCTTCAGCCGCTCTACCTCCAAGTAGTCCAGTAATAGCAGCCAGTAGTTCTTTTTCAGTATTTATAGCTATTTTCTCTTCTTTTGGAAGCATCATAGTATAACCACCAGCCATACCACGAGGAATAATTGTAATTTTGTGAACTTCGTTTGCATCTTCAAGTTTTATTCCTATTACAGCATGTCCTGACTCATGTATACTTACTAATTTCTTTTCTTTTGGAGTGATTTTTCGACTAGTTTTTGCAGGTCCCATTAATACTCTGTCTGTTGCCTCATCTATATCTTCCATTGTAATAGAATTTTCATTTTTACGTACTGCAAGCAAAGCAGCTTCATTAAGTAAGTTCTCTAAATCTGCTCCTGAAAAACCTGGTGTACGAGCACTTATGTTTGCAAGTTTAACTTGGTCAGCTAGTATTTTATTTCTAGCATGGACTTTTAAAATTTCTTCTCTTTCCTTAGTATCTGGTAAGTTAACTGTAACTTGTCTATCAAACCTTCCTGGTCTTAGTAAAGCCGGATCCAAAACATCAGGTCTATTGGTTGCAGCAATAATTATTATACCTTCATTTGCGCCAAATCCATCCATTTCAGTTAGTAATTGATTCAAAGTTTGCTCACGTTCATCATGGCCTCCACCAATTCCAGAACCACGTTGTCTTCCTACTGCATCTATTTCATCAATAAAGATTAAACAAGGAGCGTTTTTCTTTGCTTCTTTAAACATATCACGAACACGACTTGCTCCAACACCTACAAATAATTCTACAAAATCAGAACCACTTATATAGTAGAAAGGTACATTTGCTTCTCCTGCTACAGCCTTAGCAAGAAGTGTTTTACCTGTTCCTGGAGGGCCCACAAGTAATACTCCTTTAGGAATTCTTGCTCCAAGTTTTTGAAATTTTTTCGGATTTTTTAAGAAATCAATAAGTTCTGAAACTTCTTCTTTCTCTTCTTTCAAACCCGCAACATCACTAAACTTTATATTTCCACCATCTTCTGATAATTTTGCTTTACTTCTTCCAAAATCCATTGAGCTTTTATTTCCACTAGCCATTTTAGTAAATAAAAAGTAAGATGCTACTATAATAATTACAAGTGGTAAAATATTTACAATAATATAAAGAATAGAAATTGAACCAGGGTCTTTATTTGTATCATATTTTTTAAGGTCATTTTCTTTAGCATAATTAGTAATTTCTCTTAAATCGCTATCAACTACTTTTGCTCTAAATGATTCTTTTTCTTTGTAATTGCCTAGTTTACCTTCTATATAATAAACAGAATCACTGCTGCTTGGAGTAATGTTGATTTCAGTTACATTACTACTTTCGAGTTCCTTTAATAATTCTCCTGTTGTAAGATTATGTTTAATAGCACCACCAAAATTTAATACTGTTAATACTAAGAAGATGACAACTAATAAAACTATATAAGGAAAAATATTTTTCATTGCATTATTTTTATTCATTTTCATTTTTAATCTCCTCACTTATTACATATTTATATATTATATCATAAAATTCATCAATATTTTTGTCAAATTTTGATTTTTTTATTCCCGCTATCCATAAAATATTATTGTTACTATCTATAATAATTGGAATTTTATCTCTTTTATCCTTAGGGATTTTTTCATTTATAAATATATCTTTTATTTTTTTTGTTCCGTTTAAGTTTTTTACTGCTATTATATCTCCGTCTTTTTTATATCTTACCTTTAATGGTAATTTAATTTCTTTACTATTAAGCCTTAAAATATAATTACTTCTTTTTATATTACAAAATGATATTTGGGTTATAAATTCTTTTTCATTAATAATTAATTTATTAGTTAAAACTTTTTCTTCAAGTATGTTATTAGTCACATTTTCAAAATATAATTTTTGATAACTCTTTATTATTTTTCTATTTTTAGGCATTGAAATGATTTGATTAGGTTTATTGCTACTTGCAACCTTTAATATTAATTCAAGATGTCTATCATTTATATAAAATATATCATTTTTATATTCATCTTTAAGAAATCTTTCAATAACACTTTTTTTAATATAATTTTCCAATTTATTAAACTCAAACAAGTCTACTTTATCATTAGTTTTAACTTTAGTCAATGCATCAATTACAATATTTTCTAAACATTCACTAATTTCATTTAAATTTTCACTAAATTTCAAATATTTTTTATGAATATTTTTATTTTCTTGTTTTAATAATGGTAAAATATTATGACGATATCTATTTCTTGTTATGTCTAAATTGTAATTCGATTTATCTACTCTATATTCAATATTATTATTTTTATTGTATTTTATGATATCATCTTTAGTAACTAAAATAAGAGGTCTAACTAATTTATAATTTAGGAAATTACTTTCTATACTAAACCCACTATATCCTTTTACGTTACTTCCCCTTGTTAAACGCATTAGAATTGTTTCTACTAAATCATCTCCATGATGAGCGGTCATTAAATAATCAGCATTATATTTTTTTAATAATTCTTGATAAAATCTATATCTTTCTTGGCGAGCAGTTGCTTCTAAATTATTTTTTTTTCTTAAATCATTTAGTTCTAAACACTCATATAATACATCATATTTATCACAAATATTTTTTACAAATTTTGCCTCTTCATCGCTTTCTTTTCTCAAATTATGATTTATATGAGCTGCTATTATTTTTAATTTTTTTGATAATTTCAATTCTTTTAAAATATATAAAAGACACATAGAATCTGGTCCACCTGAAGTGCCGATTACTATTATAGAGTTATCTTTAATTTTATTTTGTAAATATTTAATTGTATCTTGCAATATAATCACCTAATTGTTGTTATTCTATTATATTTTCTGTGTTTTTTCAACTTTTTGTTTTCTTATTTTAATATTTGCATTATTTATAAAATATGAATCTGTAACAGTCATAAAAGCTTTTGGGTCTATTAAAAGAATGGCTTCTTTAATTCTATAGTAATTCTTAGTACTTATAACACTCATGAGCATTTTTTGATTACTATTATTATAGCCACCATTTACATCAAAATCAGTACTATCTATTTTTAATTCATTATGAAGATATTTTTTGATTTCTTTATATTTATTTGAAATTATAAATACAGTTTTATATTCTCCTATTCCAATTATTTTTTTGTTGCTAAATATGCTAAGTAAAAGTAATGAAATAAAAGCATAAATCATAGAAGGAATTCCAAAAACAAAAGAGCTTGATAAAGTAATTAGACCATCAATTATAACTATAGATTTTGATATAGGCATATGCATATACTTTTCCATTATTTGATTGATAATATCTGTTCCTCCTGAGGTAAAACCACTTTTAAATATTAAACCATAGCCAATTCCTGTTAATATTCCGCCTAAAATACTGATTATTATAAGTTCTATATCTCCTAAATCTATTAATTCTGTTATATATTTAGTTAAATTAATAAATATTGGTAATAAAATTGAGCCTAAAATAGTATTTTTAGTAACATTTTTTCCTAAAGTATAAAAGCTTATTATAAGCAAAATTATATTAAATGACATAATTATAATATATTCTTTGATTCCTGTTAATTTATTTAATATTAAAGAAATACCACTTATACCTCCTGCGGCTAAATTATATGGAGCTAAAAATATATTAAAAGCAAATGCTACTAGAAATAATCCTATAAGTAAATTTATATATTTTTGTAAGTTTTTCATACTAATCTTTCCTTTTTAATACTGATTCTATTATTTTCATAATATCCCCATCTAAAACTTTTGATACATCACTTGTTTCATATCCTGAACGGTTATCTTTTATTAATTTGTATGGTTCTAATACATAACTTCTTATTTGATTACCAAAATTTATACTATCAATATCACCTTTTAAATTAGTTATTTTATTTTCTAGTTTTTTTATTTCTCTTTCATATAATTTATTTTTAAGTACTTTCATTGCAATTTCTTTATTTTTTAATTGACTTCTTTCATTTTGGCAAGTTACTACTATTTTGGTTGGCAAGTGAGTTATTCTTACAGCAGAATTAGATGTATTGACCGATTGCCCTCCTGCTCCACTTGAGTGATATACATCTATTTTTAAATCACTTTCTTTTATATCTATATTTATATTTTGATTATATTCTGGTGTTACAGTAACTGATGCAAAGCTTGTATGACGTCTTTTATTTGAATCAAATGGGGATATTCTTACTAATCTGTGTACTCCTTGTTCACATTTTAAATAACCATAAGAAAACAATCCTTTAACATAATAGGTTATACTCTTTATACCAGCTTCATCGCCTTTTTGGCTTTCCATTATTTCATATTTAAAATCATAATCTTGAAAAAAACGTTCATACATTCTCGATAACATACTTGCCCAGTCACAAGACTCTGTACCTCCTGCTCCAGGATGAATTTCTAAATAACAGTTAAGACGATCATGCTCACCATTTAAAAGACAATTAATCTCCAGTTCTTCTATTTTATTTTTTATATTTTCATATTCTGAAGTTAATAATTCTAACTCATTATTATCAATAATGTTTATAAGTTCCAAGTTATCTACAATATTTTTTTCTAAATTTTCATAATTAGTTACCACTTTTTTTAATTCTTTGATTTTTTGATTTACTTTATTAGCATTATCAATATCGCTCCAGAAATTTTCTTCTAAAATTTGTTTTTCTAAAATTTTTAATTCTTGTTTCTTATTTGTTAAGTCAAAGAGACCTCCCTAAGTCTTTTAAATTAGTTAATAATTCTTTTAAATTGATTTCAAGTTCTTTTTTATCCATAGTTTTCACATCCATAATTATTATATCAAATTTTTTTAGGCTCTAAAAGATTATTATTAAAATTTAATTATTGTTTAAAACAAAAAAGATACTATCTTTTATGTGATAATATCTCATCTTCCGTAAGACCTGTTGCCTCTGTAATAATATCAATATCTACTCCGAGTTCAAGTAAATTCTTAGCATCTTCTAATTTAGCTTTAGCCTCTCCCATAATAATGCCCTCTTCTCTTCCAGCATCACGACCTTCATTTAATGAATTTTCTCTTATAGTGTTTTTAACTATTTCATCATGTGATAGCTCTGTATATAATCCCCATACTTCATCATCAGCACTATATTTCTTAGTTTCATCTTTTAATTTCTTTTTTAACCTCTTTTTCATAACTTTATCACCTATATCTTTTAAAATAGATTCTTGTTCTTCTTCACTTTTAGCAAGTAATAATCTACACCATAATAACTTGGCATTTCCAGGTTCATTATAGCACTCTTTAGCACCTAGAGCAACATCTATCATTACTATTTTAGTCTTATCAGTTAATATATCATGTTCCTCCACACTAGTATAATAATAATTCTTGATTACATATTTTTCATGTTATTATAAATGCTGGAATTGCCCATATTAAGAATGGAATTAAAACTCTTTTTATTCTTTTTTTATAGAATGATTTTATATTATTATTTTACTAAAGGAATAATATATTCCTATTCCTGATAGTATCAGAAAAATATCAACTCCAATTGAGGAGATAACACCTGACCATAATTTGCATATTAACATATTAGCGCAATTAACATTTATGTCAAAAAAATGAAAAATTATTATTAAAATAATTGAGATTCCCATTAATTCATTTTTATATTTACTTAATATAGAATAATCATATTTTTTCATTACTTATTTCTCACTATCTTTTTTAAAAGTTTCTTATAATAGTTAAATTCTTCTGTTTTTCTAAATATTAAATAAAATGAAGTTGTATAAATAAATATACTTATAAAAGTCTTAATTAACAATGAAATAAATGAAACATTTAATGGTATCATAGAGCATACTAAATATGATAGAAATGAAGTTGCAATTATAATAATTAAATATTTAAATTGTTCTTGATAATAATATTTTATTTTCTTTTTGAATAATGGAGCAAAAACATATTTAGGATAACTATAATAAATTAAAAATAAATAACTAATTGATGTTCCGAGTATTACTCCACACATGCCAAATAAATAGCATAATATTATAGAAAATAATAAGTTGATTATTGTCATATAAATATACATATATTTATCTTCTTTACATATTCCAGCCGCTTCTTTAAACATGGTTATTGCTCTTCTAATACTGTCTGCATATATGTATGTTGCAAATGATATGGTAATATGAATTGGTAATATATAACTTTTTCCTAACCAAAGATTAATAAAAGTTGTTATCAAAGATAGAAATAATGCTATACTTATTCCAGTTAAGAAAGAATTGAGCATATTAATCTTTTTGTATGTCAAATAATTTTTTTGATTGTTTTTTTCGGTTAATAAATTACCAACACTAGCAGTCATACTTGACATAACCTGAAATATTACTCCTGCAATAGATGTTACTATTAAATTATAATTAGTATAATATCCAACACTAGCAATGCTTATAAAGATAGATATTAATATACTATCAATTCCTTTGTTAACAACAAAAGAAATTTTTTGAAGAAAAATAGCTTTTATTCTTGAAGTTATATCTTGTTTTTCGGCAGCAGAAATATTTTTAGCTTTACCTTTAATAAAGGAATATTTTTTATTAACATAAATATTTATAATTAAATTTTCTAATATTCTATATATAATTTTAATTAATAAAAATATAATATAATTTTTTAGAGTAAATAATATTATTATTTGAGTTAAGTTCATAAAAATTGTATAACCCATATGAATTATGTTTATTACATAATTTTTTTGATCTGCATATAGCAATGATCTTTTATAAGTCATAATGTAGGATACTACAGTATCTAATAGTGAAATTAAGTATAATAGAACTATATTTTCCCTAATATTATTATTTACTCCAGCAATAACAGGTATAAAAGGTGTAATAATAAGGCCAAAGATGGCAATAGAAAGAGCAACTATTTTATAACAATGGTTGTAGTATTTGAGCCATGATTTTATTTTTTCATGATCATTATTAGCTATAGGTTTATATAATTTAAAGATAATAGTTGTACCTATTCCCAATTCAGCAATAGACAACATAGTTAATATATTTGTAAATAATCCATTAACTCCAGAATATTCTATTCCTAATATTTTTACAATACATGCTTGCGTTATAAATTGAAATATCATGGAAATAAAATATGAGCCTAAAGATCCCAATATATTAAAAAAAGAATTTTTTTGTCTCATTTTTTACCTCCAATAAATTTTAGAATCATGTTTTGCTTTTCTTTCTTCCTTAGGAGGAAGTTCCATATAGTCTCCAAATGTTTTTTTTAATATATTATCATAATTTTCAAAAATCATAACATTTATTCCATTAAAATCTATATCTATATATTTGATTGTATCAGATTTTTTTTGAATTTCATTTTTCATATTGTATATTGGCCAATTAGAAATACATTCTTTACTTTTTTTATTATTATAAAAATTGCATATAAATGTATATATTTTTAATAATCTTTTATGACCAATAAAATTACATATTTTGTTTTTGATTTTTCTTAAATAATAAAATTTTTTATCCTTAGAAATATTAATATAATAACTACTTTGAATTAATTTCATAAAAAATCTAATAAAACTACAATGAATTTTTTTTAATATTTTATTTTCTGGCAGATTATTATAAGTAAAAATATCTATATAAATACCATAATTTTCTATTTTTTTGCAATCTTTTTCTTCTAAGATTGTTTCATTATCAACTATTTTTGCAAAAGGGTAATAATATGTATTATTAAGTTTATAGGTTAAAATTTTAAATTTACTATTTTTGACTTTTTTTAAAGTTTTAATTAATTTTTCATATTCTGATTTCGTTAAAATAACATCTATATCATCGTCCCACGGAATAATTCCATGTTCTCTTACAGCACCGATTAAAGAGCCTCCACATAAACTATATTTTATGTTATTATCACGGCATACTTTGTCAAGATATTTTAAAATATCTAACAATATTTTCTTATGTTCTTCTATTTTTATTGTTTTCATACTTTACCTACTTTAACCTTTTAAATTTATATATTTTTTTAAATAAGAAGTCATATATATGTGGAAAATATATAATTAAAAAAACTTGAAGCTTTCTTTTGCCTTTAATAATGCTTTTATTAATATTTTTATAATTTTTTCTTATTTTATTTAAAACTTCTTTTTTATCTTTCTTGTTATTACGTAATAATAGTTTATCATAAACTCCAATACATGCAAATAAATATTTTGTGTAAGCACCAGGCAAGCATTCGGGAAAATTATTGTTAATGAAATTTATGGCATATTCACATGCAAAAATAAAATCGAAACTGACTTCATTAATAATATCATGTGTAAAACTATTTTTTCTTTGAATATAATTATAATTAGTTGAATTATCATAATATATATTCGTTGCTTGAAATATTAAATTAAATATTATGTAGGTATCTTCTGACAAAACATTTTTCTTGAATTTATCTTTCTTGAATTTATTTTTCTTGAATAATTCAGTTTTGAATAATTTGTCACAAACGCTTACATCAAAATAATCAGTCGAATTAATAATATTAATAGCTTCAATCTTGGTTAACTGAATCTTCTTTTTTTGAGAATAATCATTTATAATTTTATCTTCATAAACTCTTCTCATTCCTGCTATAGAAATTTCTGAATTAAAATCTATAGCATTTTTATATAGTACTTCATAAAAATCATTATCTATGTAATCATCTCCATCAATAAAAGATATAAAATTTCCTGTTGCTTTTTTTAAGCCATAATTTCTGGCATCTGATAAACCACCATTTTTTTTATGTATAGTAATTATTCTATTATCTTTTTTAGCATATTCATCAAATATCGTTCCAGTTTTATCTTCAGAACCATCATCAACTAATATAATTTCTAATTTTTTATATGTTTGGTTTATGATACTTTCAATTGTTGCTTTAACATATTTTTCTACATTATATCCTGCTACTATTACAGTAATCAAATCTTGATATTTCATTTCATTTTCCTCCTTTAATTATTGTATATTGTTTGATATGGTAATACTCCATCATGATTTTGAATTCCTACAGAAATATAAAAATAAAGTAAATATAAAATTATTATTAAAATTGTAAATATTCTTTTGAACCATTTTTTATTTTTACTAATATTGTTGATTAAATATGGTACAGAAAAAATTTGAATATGGCGGAAGCTTAAAAATATTCTATTAGCAAGGGGAATGTGCAAAATAAATATTGAAGAAATTAAAGAAATAAAGTGTAAATTTATATATATATTATAATCTTTATCTTGTTTATTTTTAGGTTTAACAAAGAGAAAACATAAAAATATCATAAAATTTATTATTGTTGATAAGTTAATGCTATTACTTGCTACATAATCCGTTGATCCATTTACATAAAGTGCATATTTAGTTTTTAATATAATATTAATTAAGTAAGGAGTTAAAAAACTTGATGTTAATATGAATAAAATGCTAAATAATAATAAATATTTTTTTTTAATTTTTTTATCTAGAAAAAAGTATAGTGGGAAAAATATAATTGCTGATGAATGAAAAAGAAATCCAATCAAATTTGCAATAAAATATTTTTTAACATTTTTCTGTTTTAAATAAATTAACGAATAATAAAATAATGAGATTGCAATAGCCTGTCTAATTCCATTCATTGCGAAAAAATAAAAACCACCAGCTAAAAATATAATTAAACTTATCATAGAATTTTCTGACAATTTTATAATGGCTTTAATTATTATAAAATTTATAATAATTGAAGTAATAACAAAGATCCATTGATAATGTAAATTTAAAAATATTATTAATTTGTATAAAAATTTCATTGCAATATCCATTCTAATATTAGAATAATTATTAATATATTGATAATAAATTTTTTGATATGTATATGAATAATCTGTACCAACTTTATATCTAATTGCTGCAGTTATAGTTAACAACAGAAAAATAATTATCCATAAAAATATGTATAAAGGTCTATTTTTATATATTTTTTCTTTATTAATTAAAAAACCTAGTAATAAACTGGAAATAATTATTGCTAAATATACAGTCATATTTCACCTCAATCTTCAATAATTATTTTAAAATTTTTAAAATAATTATTAGTAGAAAAACTAATACTATCTTTTTTAGCACTATGTGCCATTTTATTTCTAATATCATCTGATGTTAATAATAAATCTATTGATTTAGCTATTTCATTTATCAGTTGGTCATTTCTTTTTAAAATTATTGCTGAATTAGATGTAGCATATTCTGGAATTCCACCAGAATTAGTTGTAATCAAGGGGACTCCACTAGCTAAAGATTCTATTATTGTAAGCGGGGCTGGATCATCCCAAATTGAAGGTAATACTGCGATATCTGCTATCGCATAATAGTCAGAAATATTTTTGTGAGGAATATATCCAGTAAATATTACTTTATCTTGTAATTCTATAATTTTTTTATCAATCATTTCTTCAAAAGTAGTTTTAACTTTTAATTCATTTAAAGATGCCCCTAATACTAATAATTTAAAATTTTTATACTTTACTAATTTTAGTGCTGATAATAATTCCTTTATTCCTTTTTCTGGGATTATTCTACCAGTAAATAAAAGTATTTTTTTATCAAACAAATCATATTTTTCTAATAATTTTTGTTTTTCTTTTAAGTCTACTTTTTTAAAAAAATCATTATTAACACTATTTTTTAAAATAACAAATTTATTTTTATCTATATTTAAATATTTTTGTAAACTTTTTGCAATAAATTTACTTACACAAATAAATTTATGAGTTTGAATTATTATTTTACTACAACCATATGTTCCAGAAAATTCATTGTGACAATGATAATAGTATCTGCCTACATATTTTTTATAATTTTTTCGCCATTTTAAGGATAGAAATTGAGTAGGATGATTTTCTAATATTATTTTATTATAATTATTTTTTTTTAAATCTAAACTAACTTTATTTAAATAATATAATCTTTGTAAAATATATCTATAGCTTTGAAGTTTTTTCTTTAAAAAAATTTTTTTAGCTATAAAATAAAGAATTTTATCTAATAATTTAATAATATAAGGAATTTTTATAAATTTAAAAGTAACATTTTTATATTTTTCTGCTTCTTTTTGAGCTTCTAAGTCATATACAGACAATACAATAAATTTCAAATTTTCGATATTTTTTTCGTTCTCTTTCAATAAATTTTCTATTAAATTTTCAACTGCTCCACCTTTTGTGGCGGGAATTGGCAAAAATCCTGAACTTATTATTGCTATTTCTTTAGTCATATTTTTCACCATCCAAATAAAATTCTGTTAATTTAATAGCTTCATTATTTATATTATAATTATTAA
The DNA here is from genome assembly GCA_948444795.1 of uncultured Erysipelotrichaceae bacterium. GTDB lineage: Bacteria > Bacillota_I > Bacilli_A > RF39 > UBA660 > MGBC108787. Next base: position 12,418 of record CAOJUX010000016.1, read on the forward strand.
TTATTTTTTCATTTACAAGTGAACTCCTTTTGTTATTTTTAAATAAACTATTTATTGCATAAGACCATTTTGTTTTAGAACATTCTAAATCTAAAAATAATAAATTTTCGTTTAATTTTACTTCGTTAGGCACATAATTCGATACTACACAGGGAAGATTTGAACATTGTGCTTCAATTAAAGTCAATCCTAAACCTTCATATAAACTTGGAAGAACAAATACATCCATTGCTTGATATAATTCACTTACATCTTTTCTTTGACCTAAAAATTTTACATTGCCGTTAAGCCCTAGTTCTTTTACTTTAGCTTTTATTCTGTCTTGTAATGGCCCTTGACCTATTAACAATAAAATACTATCTTTTTCTTTTTCTTGTATTTCTTTAAATATATTTATTAAAAATTCATGATTTTTTTGGGTCATAAATCTGCCAATGTGACCTATTACTAAAGTATTATTTTTAATATTTAATTCCACTCTTTTTTCTTTTCTTTTAGCTTCATCATACTTGAATTTGTCTAAATCTATAGCGTTATTAATAATAGTAATTTTTCCCTCATTATAGGTTTTATCTCCAAATAGATATCTTCCTGCAACTTCTGAACAAGCAAAATAGTGAGTTGCATTAAGTTTACTAAAGTGTTTTAAAGTTTGTTTCATTAAATTTCTTTTAAATTCTTTATTATTTGTTGTTGAATGACTATGAGCTATTCTTGTCTTTACATCTGCTTTTTTCGCTACATATAAAGGAAAAATAGATAAAGTATTAATATGAGAATGAACTATTTTATAATTCTCTTCTTTAAATATTTTTTTTAAAGCTTTTATATAACTAAAAAGTTTTTGATATGGTGGAACTAAGAATACTCTTCCTCCTAAATCTTCAATTTCATCATATGGAATATTCGTTGAATCACTATCACAAATAAAATCAAATTGAACTTTTTCTCTATCAATATTTCGATAATAGTTCATGACAACTGATTCTACTCCTCCTCCAACCCATTTTCCTATTATGTGGGCTACTCTTATCTTGCTCATAAAAACCACTCTCTCTTATGCTAATTATATCATGTCTCTCTAAATAAAAATAGAAAAAATGAACAGTACTACAAAAGCCGAATTATTTATAAATAATATTGAAAAAGAATATAAAAACATTAAAATTCTTTATTTTATGGAAATAATTTGTTATAGTAGTGGTGTAAGGAGTGTGAGAAAATGAAAAAAGTATTGATTGGAATAGTTGCTTGTATGTCAATTATGTTATTAACTGGGTGTGGAGCAGAACAAAAAACAATGAAATGTTCAAGAACTCTTAATCAAAATGGAGCAGCATTTGATTTACAATATGAAGTTCTTTACACTGGAGAAAATGTAGATGTAGTAAAATCTACAGAAAAGATCACAAGTGATAATGAACAATTTTTAGAAACATATCGTAAAACTGTAGAAACACAATACGAACCATATAAAGATATTGAACATTATGATTATAATGTAAGTATTGATGGAAATGTTTTAACAAGTACAGCTAATATTGATTATTCTAAAGTTGATACAAGTAAAATAATTGAAGTAGATTCTGCAAACGAAACATTAATTCAAGATGGAAAAGTAAAATTAGATTCTATAAAAAAATTATATAACCAAATGGGAATTACTTGCGAAGAATAAGTAACTAAGTGGTTTTCATACAGCTATAAGGCTGAAACACTCGCTAGTCACAATAGGGACTAGCTTTTTATTTTGAAAGCACTCAAAATTTCTCCTATAATAATTCTATATATTTTTTTAATATCTCTGTTTCTAACTTTGTTATTAATTTAACAAAATCTGTATAATTCCCTCTTGTATGAGCTTTATCTAATGCTTCATAATATTCTAATCTATCTTCTTTTTTTATTATTACTGGATTATATCCATGATTCATTAAATCCAAATTCATAAGTAGTCTTGAAGTTCTACCATTACCGTATCTTCACCAATAATCGAAGATAAAAGCAGGCCTCCTTTTAAAATTATATTATCCTTATATCTACTAATAGAGATTCTTTCTAAGATACGTTCAAAAAAGAACATTTGATACAATTGTGCTGATATTATGTTATTTACAAAAGACTTTTTGGATACTATATTTTTCAGTTTTGCTACTGTTATCATAACATTACCTCTAGTAAATTTCGTACAATATCTTCAATATTTAATTTTTTGGCATAAACAAAAAGATTAGTAATGTTTTTTTCTTTTGATCTTATATATTGCTTCATAGCTTCACTAAATATTTCAGGATCAACTCTATCTTTATTTTTAATAATATCACAAATCGTTCTATCTCTATCATAGACTTTAATGGGAAGTCCGAATGGAGAAATAATCTCAGTAACACCTAAATCAAGCCATTCTCTTTTTGTGTATAATAATTGAACATTTTGATTTTTCAAAAGATTGCCACCATAATTTGATGGAACTGATACATAATATTTTGTTGGGACTCTATTAGATAACCCATATAAATATAAAGCTGTTTCTAATGAAAATATGGCATCAGAATTAGAAAGCTGAATTTTATAATAATCATCTTCAAAACTATCTGGCAACATATAAAAGCCTCTACTTACCTTCAATAATTTTTCTTCTCTAACTAACTGAGTTAAATATATCTTTGGAATACCTTTATTTACAACTTCTTTTGTTGTAATATATCCGTTGTTTTTTTCTGCAATTTTTAAAATATTTAATTTATAATTCATTTTATATTTTCCTTCCGTAAGGATATTTTATCATTTTTCCTTATAAAAGTAAATATTAGCTCTCATATTTCTATAATGAGAAAAAAATAAGGTAATTTCCCTCATTACACTAATAAATAAAGTTTTATAAAGACAAAAATCTTTTCTTAAAATACATTTTAACTATATTACTATTTTTTATTGTTATAACTTTTTAATGGTCGCATTTGTCTTCCTAATGAAATTACTGATTCTTTTTCTAATTGGCTCCCATTACCATTTAAAAATGATATATAATCTTCTACTTGATAATCTGTTTTAAAAATAAATTCTTTCATATCTTCATAGTATATTCCATTTCTAAAAGAAATAGCAAAACCATCAAAGTAGGCTTTTAAATTTTGATCTGTAGCTTCTATCCACCCAAAATTTATCAATTGTTGAGCTATTTTTTATAACTTTCGTTTTTCAGCATAAAAAATCCCGGATTACAACTATTAAGATATGGAACACCAATTCGATTTATATTATTTTGGTTAATCATAAAAAATTGACGATATGTAATATCAACTAAATACTTTTTGTCATTCAATTTTATTAATGATGCATAATGTCTAATAGAATCTCCAAGCATTTCCTCAAAAGGAGAATAAGACTTTTTATCAAATAAAGGATTTATTTCAATAATTTGATGTTCTAATCCAAATTTTTCACATAATCTTTTTATTTTGCAAGTTGCCTCACCACAATGACCAGTATAATCAAATATTTTATTTAAAGATCCACATAATATTTCTTCATGAGCTATATTTATTATTTCAGTTATTATATTTTCACTATAAACAAATTCATCTTCGACATGACAAATGTAATGTATAGGAGCATGCCATTCAATATCATTTAATAAACCAACTGTTTTTTTATAATCTTGTGAAAGACTACTGCCATCATAATTTTCATGACTTAGTCTTTTTAGTTCATTATAAAAAATATTCATCTTTTCTATATAATGATTTATTTGCATATGTGAAGATAAATCTTCATATTGAAACCGCATCATTTCTATAGCAAGATTATTTATATCACCGCTTCTTGTCACCATAACTCCCTCCTAAAGATATTTTATATAGTAACATAAATATCAAATATAATCTATAATTTGAACTTTAAAAATTATTTTTCTCATTTTGTCCACGTTCATCAAACCCTTATATTTACTGGATTTTCGGATATTTTCACCTCATCAAAAAAACAAATGAGGTAAAAAAGAGGTATTTTTACTATATCTTTGCAAATTTTACTAATTTTTAGAACTTTATAACACTATAAAAGCCCTTATAAATAAAGGACTTTTAAATTACTTTCCGCAACATTGTTTGTATTTCTTACCTGAACCACAAGTGCAAGGATCATTACGACCTATTTTATTAGTATTTTTCTTTGGTTCTTTTTTAGCTTTTTGTTTACCATCATTTGCTATCCCTGTAATAGTTTGTTTCATTTCACTATTTTGTTCAATAACAGCTTTAAGTAAGAATTCAGCAATGTTTTGATCAATATTATCTAAAAGACTTTCAAATAAATCAAAGCCTTCCATTGTATATGCTTGAAGAGGGTTTACTTGACCATAACCACGCAACATTATTCCTTCTTTTAAGTGTTCCATTCCACTTATATGATCCACCCATAATGAATCTATTACACGAAGAGATATTGCTCTTTCAAATTCATGGAAATTTGGAGCAATGCTAATTTTCTTTTCATAATCTTTGATAACTCTTTTTGTTAATTTTTCTATTATTTCATCATCTGTTTTATCTATTATGTCTTTTACATCCATTTTTTTATCTTTTAAATAATTAGTATTTATAAATTCTATGATTTCACTTTTATCATTTTCTGTCAAATATCCTTCAGGTTCAATATGATCTTCTACTAAATTAGTAATAGTATTTTCAAATATTTTTAAGATATTTTCATGAATATTTTCATTATCTAAAATTTCATTTCTTCTTTCATAGATTATAGTTCTTTGTTCATTTACGACATTATCATAATCAAGTAAGCTCTTTCGCATATCAAAGTTATTTCCTTCAACTTTCTTTTGAGCAGTTTCAATACTTCTTGTTATAGCTTTTGATCTAATTGATTGTCCTTCATTCATTCCAAGACTTTGAACAACTTGTTTTATTTTTTCTGTTCCAAACATACGCATTAAATCATCATCAAATGATACAAAGAATTGACTAGTACCTACATCACCTTGACGACCACTTCTACCACGTAATTGGTTATCAATACGACGTGATTCATGGCGTTCTGTGCCAATTACGTAAAGGCCTCCTAGTTCTAATGTTTCTTTAGTAAGTTTAATATCAGTACCACGTCCAGCCATATTAGTAGCAATTGTAATTGCTCCTTTTGTACCAGCTTTGGCAATTATTTCTGCTTCTCTTTCATGATTTTTGGCATTTAGAACTTCATGTTTTAATCCAGCTTTAGTAAGTAGCTTGCTTAAATGTTCATTAGCTTCTACACTTATGGTACCAACTAATATTGGTTGCCCAGTTTTATGAATTTCTGCAACCATATTTACTATAGCTTTAAACTTACTTTTCATGTCAGCATAAATTAAATCTGGTAAATCAATTCTTGATATTGGTTTATTAGTAGGAATACAAATAACATACATATTATAAATATTTCTAAATTCTTCTTCTTCTGTTTTAGCAGTACCTGTCATACCAGATAATTTTTTATACATTCTAAATAAATTTTGAAACGTAATTGTTGCCATAGTTTTAGTTTCTACATTTATAGTAACATGTTCTTTTGCTTCAATGGCTTGATGAAGACCATCACTAAATTGTCTTCCTTCCATCAAACGTCCTGTAAATTGATCTACAATAATAACTTGGTCATTATTAACTACATAGTCTATATCTTTTTTAAACCCATAATTGGCTTTTAATGCTTGATTAACATGATGCACTAAATTAGTATTATTAATATCATATAAATTTTCTATGCGAAAAAATTTTTCTATCTTTCTACTTCCTTCAGCAGTTAATGAGACATTTTTAACTTTTTCATCGATAGTATAATCTTCATTTTCTTCTAAATTTTTAACAGATTTATCAGCTTCGACATATAAACTTCCACTTGTAGCTTGACCTCCAGATATGATGAGTGGAGTACGTGCTTCATCTATTAAAATTGAATCCACTTCATCTACTATACAGAAATTAAGTGGTCTTTGAACTCTATCTTCACTACTTGCAACCATATTATCCCTTAAGTAATCAAACCCTATTTCGTTATTAGTTGAATATGTTACATCACAAGCATAAGCTTCTTTCTTTTCTTTTGGAGATAATTCTCTCATATTAAGACCTACTGTAAGTCCCAAGAAACGATAAATATTTCCCATCCATTCTGAGTCACGTTTTGCCAAGAATTCATTTACTGTTATAATATGAACTCCTTCTCCACCTAAAGCATTTAAATAAGTAGGCATAGTTTCTGTTAAAGTTTTTCCTTCACCAGTTTTCATTTCAGCTATATTACCATAATGAATAGCAAGACCTCCTAATATTTGAACATAATAAGGTTTCTCTCCTATAACACGGTATGCTGCTTCACGGACCACTGCAAAAGCAGGAATTATTAAATCTTCTAAAGTAGCTCCATTTTCTAATTCTTTTTTAAATTCTATAGTTTTATTTTTTAAATCATCGTCTGATAAACTTTGCATTTCTTCATCTAAAGCTACTATTTGGTCAGCAATTTTTTCAAATCTTTTTAGCTCTTTATATTCTGAATCAATTAATTTTCTTAAAAATCCCATTTTGTTTCACCTTCCACATTCGATATTATACCATATTATTTATTTAATGTCCTCTATAAAAGACGATAAAATTAAAAAAGATGATTTATTTTCACATCTTTTTATCTAACATTAATAATTCCATATGAATTATCTTTTCTTTTGTATATAACTGATACACAATCCTCATCTATATTTTTAAATACAAAGAAATCATGACCAAGCAATTCAGCCTCTAAAATAGCTTCTTCTTCATCCATCGGTTTAGTTTCTAAGTTTTTACGTTTAACTATTTTAGAATTAGTTTCTTCTTCTTTAGCCAAAATATAATCAAAATTAAATTCATGATCAGTATTTTTTAAACGATTATTTAATTTTGTTTTATTTTTTCTAATTTGTCTTTCTAATTTATCTACTACTAAATCAATAGCAGTATATAAATCTAGATCTTTTTCTTCTCTTCTTAAAGTATATCTCTTAGTTGGTATAGTAACTTCTATTATTTGAGATAAATTATGTACTTTGATAATTACATTGGCTTTTATTATTTTAGGATTATCAAAATATTTATCTAATCTAGATATTTTACTTTTTATTTGCTCTTTTATAGCATCAGTAACAACTATTTTATCCCCTCTTATATTAATTTCCATAAAATTACCACTTCCTTTAATTGTATTATATACTATAACATAATAAAATAAAAGTAAATAAAAAACTACTATACAGTAGCCTCTTCCACAATATTTACTGCTTTGGCTTGTAAACCTTTCTCGGTTTTTTCTAATTCAAAATGCACTTTATCACCTTCTTTTAAGCTTTTATAACCTTCTTTTAAAATTTCAGTGAAATGAGCAAAAATGTCCTCATATCCTTCTGATTCAATAAAACCAAATCCCTTTTCGTTGTTAAACCATTTTACTGTACCGCACAATTTTTTCACTTCCTTTTTATTTTTTTGCAATAATAGAAAATAATAATTCTATTAATTTGCTAGTTTATAGCATAAATTATAAATTTATTAAATTTAGAATTTTATGTCTAAAATATTATTTTTTTTGTCTAATTTAATTTCATTTTATTTTTTTATTAACTTTCAAATTTATTCAAACATAAAAATGGTATTTTTAGACATAAATTGTGATTTAAAAAAAATTTCATGTTAAACTTGGTTTAAAGTAGGTGGTAGTTTTGAAAAGCAAGTTTGCAAATAGTTTTATTGACTATTTGAAAGAAAATAATGCTTGCAAAAAAAGTGATGAAGCTAAATTTAAATATGTTTTAGAATCATTATTTTCGTATTTTACAAAAATGAGTGTAGTAATATTAATTTCTATAATAATAGGAACTTTCAAAATAACATTCATAACTTTAATTTTGTATTCTCTTTTAAGAGGATTTTCATATGGAATACATGCTTCTAAAAATATTTATTGTTGGATTATTACTATAACGGTTTATTTAGTTGGTCCCACTGCTATAAAATATTTAAACTTCAATACTCAATTATTATTAATCATATATTTAATTGGTTTTATAGCAATTATTCTATACTCACCAGCGGATACACCAAGTAGACCTCTTATAAATAAAACAAAAAGAGTCACAAATAAAATAATATCATTAATTTATATGGGGATTATAACAATTCTAACAATTTCATTTAATAATGATAATTTTAGCGAAATAGTTGCGCTTGTCTTACTAGTTAATACTATGTGTATTAACCCACTTACTTATAAAATTTTTAGTGTTCCTTATAATAATTATAAATATTATAAGGTTTAATTTTAAAGAAAGGAGTTTTTATGGCTAATATTTTTGCAAATGTACTTTCAGCTTTAGCTAAAGTAGCTAATAATGGAGTATCAACTTATTGTTTTTGGGCCGCTTGGGAAGAATCAGAATGCCCTAAAGATATGATTGATTAAATGCAAAAAATGATAACGCCATAGTTATCATTTTTATTTGCTAATTTTTAATTCGATATAAAAGAAATCATTAATAATACTAATTTTTTCTTTTATTCTTTTACTTTTCATGATAGAGAATAATCCAAAACCACTACCTCTGTTTTTAGTTGAATAATTTAAATTTCCTAACTCTATAAAATCAATATTATTTTTAAATTTATTTCCAACTTTTATATAAATATTATCATCATCTTCATTAAGATCAATAACTATAACTGGATTTTTAACAAGTTCACTTGCTTCTACTGCATTATCAAGAGCAATACCTAAACAAGTTGATGTTTCATTAAAAGATCTGGCAGAAAGGTTTTTAAAGGGATCTCCTTTTATTTTATTATATACTAATACATCTAAATCAACATTATATAGTCTTTCAGCCATCGCCCCTTTTATTCCATTGGGAAGATTATATAAATCATTATTTTTAATTGCAAATGTTGTTTCTTCTTCTAAAATATCATCAATTAATTCATTTACTTTTTTATTACCATAAGCTTTTACAGATTTAAGTTTATGTTTAATATTATGTTTGTATAATTTATACTCTTTTAAAAACTTTCCATAATTATCATTATATACAGCTAATTTATTATTAGAATCTTTTAAATAAGCAACATTAGTAGTAGTCTTTATTATTAATGTAAATAATATTGCAAAAATAATTATTAGAGATAGTAATAAATATATAGCTCCATTATGATAGAAGGTTTCAACGTTTGTAAGACTTAAAATACTAGCAACTACAAATATTAAAAAGACTATATTTGTTAAATTTGTATTTTTATATAAAATATTAAATAATTTTTTTAATAATAATACAATTTTATTTATTATAAATCCCACATATACAGAAATACAGATTATGAAAGATATAGTTAATTTAATAAAGTTTAAATATATAGCTGAGTTGCTATCAGATATTATATTTAAAACGCCAAATAAATTTGTATAAAATAATTCAAATAGTACAATTAGAATATAAATTATCATATATCCTATAAAAGATTCTTTGAATTTACAACTAAAAATAAAGAAATCGTTAAATGTTCCTATAATTAAGCTTATAAACATTTTAATCCATATTATATGAATATTATTGATAGCAAAAATTAATAAAGAACAAGTTATTGTAATTAAAATATTTCTAAAATTAATATTAAATTTTTGATTTATCAATTTTCCAAAACAAATATTATATAAAATATTACCTATAAATATTACAACAAAATATGGTAATGTATTTACAACTAAACTCATTTTTGAACCCTCACTTCTTCTTTAAATGTTTTTGTTAACATATCTACTCTTATACCAGTATCGGTTATAAAATAGCCTTTTCCCCAATTGAATGTTTCTATTCTGTCTAAATTGGCAATGCAAGCACGATGAACTTGATGAAATCTATTATCTAGTTTAGTAAGAGCATCAGTTAATGTTATTGGAACTATATAAGTATTTTTATCTGTTACGACTACTAATTTTCTACTTCCTTTTTCTCTATAAATATATAATATAGAACGATAGTAAATTTGAATACTTATATTTTTGCTCTCAAACCTAAAAATTTTATTATCAAGTTTCTTTTTAAAAATAGCTTTTAAATCTTTAGTAAGTCTTTCTTCCAAATTATGAAATTTTTCTATAAAATCAAATACCTCATAAACACTTCTATAAGCTGTTTCAAACATCTTGTCATGATTAGTCATAAATATTATTTCACTTTCCCAATCTCTTGCTCTAATATATTTAGCTATTTCGATACCACTAACTTTAGTACTTAATTGAATATCTATTATATATATTTTTCTAGATACTTCGTTATTTATTAGTTCTTTCAATTTGGTATCAAATTTAGTGAAATTTAAAACTTTAACATCTTCTTCTAAATAATTAAGTTTTCTTAAAACTTCTTTTATTCTTGTTTGATATTCTTTTTCATCTTCGATAATTACTATATTTACCATATAAACTTACTCCTATCTTTTTAGTTTGCTATTTGCAATTATATCATAATTAAAAAAAGAATACAAAGTTATTTTATATTCTGATGTAAATATTCATAAATTGGATATATTTTATAATCTTCAGAAAAAGTAGTTTTAATATTAAATTTATTATGGATATTATTTGCTATTTCTGATACTTCATTATTTCCAAATAAAGTTATTTGTTTAGGTTTATATATTACTGTAATTAAATGTTTAATTATATTTGAAATATTATTTCTAAAAATTAATTTATTTATTCTTATATATTTCTCTTTATAAATATAATCTACATAATTATCTGTTATATTTATATAGGCGGATTCTTTCTTATTTTTAAGATAGTCAAATAAATCTATAAAATCAATTTTGCTAAAATATTCTAATAAAATATTTTTAATATTATTTTGTTCATTTTTAGTTAATAAATTATTTTTTAAAAATATTATTTTATAACCAAAAATAGATAATCTAATTTTATTTTTTCTTAAAAATTTAGAAAATTCTTTTAAAAATAAACAGTTATCTACAATAACATCATTTTTTAAACTTTTAAAAATATTAGTTTTTACATCTTGTCGTTTTATATTATAAAGTATTAATTTATTATCATTTATCCAGAAAATCAATTTATGTTTCATAGATTTAAACTCCTTTTTTTAAGTATTTTTCTTTGGTTTTAATACCTCCTAATAAATGTTTTATTTCTTGATGTTCTTTAAATACTTCAGATACTTTATTAAATAAATAATTAGAAATTTTTCTTAAATTAGTATTTATATCTTTATGAACAGTACTTTTACTAATACCAAAAATATGAGCTGTTTGCCTAATAGTACTTTTAGTATCTATTATATATTGTGCTTCTTTTAAAACTCTTTTTTTTATTAACTTATTCATTTTAAAATAACCCCCTAGTATAGGATATTTATACTAGAGGTACATTATTCTAATTTTGATTTTGTAAAAATTCTTCAGGATTTATAGATTTACCATCTTGCTTTATTTCAAATAGTATTGAATTTTCTTCTGTGCAAAATTTATTATTTGTACTTTTACCTATCATATTACCTTTTTCAACTTGATCATTTTCTTTTAGTGTAACATCCTTTAAACCATAATATATTGTTGTTGTATTATCTTCGTGTTTAATATATACAACTGTATTTAATATATCATCTTGTTTTATTTCTAAAACTGTTCCATCATTTGAAGCTACAATGTCAAATTCTTCATTAGATGAATATACCACTCCACTATTTTTTAAATAAGTATTTTCATAATATAATAATGAATTTTCTTGTTCTTCTTCTGTGGCATTAATATTATAGAAATTATTACTTATTTTGACATTTCCATCATATGGTGCTATGAAGGATTTTTTTTCTTCTTTTACAACAGGCTCTACGCTATCAATTAAAGAATTCATAACATAGTCTGTTTCGTCAGTTGCTGCTGGCTTTTTTAGATTTTTAGAAATAACAAAAGTAGAAATTAATATTACACTTAAACTAATTAGAAAAAATGTTGGTAAAACATAACCTTTTAATTTTCGTTTAGTCATATAATCACTCTCCTAATAGTAAGTTTTACCAAAATATTTTTATTTATACAATTTTCTTTATCAAAATATTTTTATAATAATAATTTAATATCTCTTGATAATTTTTTCCTTCTTTGGCCATGCCGTTTGCACCATATTGGCTCATTCCAACTCCATGACCGTATCCTTTAGTAGTTATTTTTATATTGTTATTATTTAGCTCAAATGAAAAATCTGTAGATCTTAGTTCTAATTTATTTCTTATTTCGGTGCCTTTATATGTTTTATCGTTGATATTTATAGTTAATATTCTATTAGTATTATCTTTGTTTATATTATCTATTTTAATTTCATTACAATTATTTATTTCTAATTTTTGACAGAATATTTCTTTTGTAATTTCTTTTTCAAATATAAAATTTCTTATTGTTTCATTATCCCATGATGAATCTACAGATTGAATATATGGCAGGCTTTCGCTAAATACAAGACTTGCTTCAGCAGTTTTTCCATTGCTCATAGAAAAATAATATGATTCAATTATTTCATCATTATAATACATCGCTTCATTTTTTGTCGCTTCTATTGCTTCTTTTATTTTATTATAATATTTTTGATAATCTTCCTTCCATTTATCTTTCATTTCTTCTTCTGTTATATATGCTTGGTCTTTAATATCTGCTAGAATATTATAATCATTATTACTATGATTAATTTTATATAAAGCATAAGTTCTGGATGCTACTGCTTGAGCTTTTAAGGCTTCTATATCAAAAGAGGCAGGAATTTCTGCTGCTAAGACTCCTATTAAATAATCTTCTAGTTTTAGGGTTTCTATAGTCTCTTTGTCTTTTACTTTTATATGTATTTCTTCATCTAAAAAAGAGTGATTAGTATTATTTTTATTACTAACCACTACTACTAAAATTAAACTTAAAATAATTACTACTCCCAATAGTATTTTATTTCTCATTCAAAATCTCCTTTAAAATATTAAACTTATGCTTAAAAAATCATAAATAAAATTTGTAAGCAAGTAAGCACTTATAAAACTTAAAATTAAAGCCATTATTTTTGTTTCTATTACTTTATTCTTTTTTATAATTTTATTAAAATCTAAGGCAGAAAATGCATATATAGATAACATTATATTAAAAACGTATAATAAAAGTTTATAGTTCATTGTACTTACCATTTTCATACGCAATAATTTTATCTACTCTTTTAATATGGCGGGAATTGATTTTAGTTTCAGAAGTTAAAAATATATTTATTATTTCTTTAACTAAAGAAAAGGGAATTGTACTTGCAAGGGCAATAATATTACATTCATTGTGTTCTCTTGCTTTTTTGGTATCTATTATATCATTTACTCTAGCACAACGAACGCCTTTTACTTTATTTGCTGCAATACTTACTCCTATCCCATTACCGCATATTAAAATTCCTAAAGCATTTTCTTTTACTACATTTTCTCCTACTTCAAAGGCAAAATCAGGATAATCATCTTCTATATTATTTTGATGAATAGTATCAATTACTTCAATTCCTTCTTCTTTTAAGTAATTAATTATAGATTGTTTTAATTTAATTCCCCTATGATCACATCCAACATATATTTTCATTATTTTTTATTCCTTTCATCTTTGTTTATTGCTTCCATAAATTTTGGCAAAAGTCCAATATTATCTTTTCTATGAGCTGGTAGTTGATATAAATCAAATCCTGGATATTCATTTCCTTCGATAAAGAAAGGTTTATTTTCTCCTACACAGACATCCCAACCTATATATCCCACTTCTGGTATTATTTTAGAGGCTTCAATACATAATTTTTTAATTTCTTCCCATTTAGGAATTTTTAAACCTATTATTTTTTCTTTAGTAAGAGGATGTTTTTGGTAAGTATTTTTTTGTTTATCAACTGCAGGATATTCTACTCTTCCAGTTTCTATATTAATAGGACATACCAAACCTCCATGATTAAAGTTATCAACAACATTTTTTTTATCTCCTATTCGGAGTAAGGCTACAACAATATTACTTTTTAAGGTTACTACTCTTATAGTGTTTATAGAATAGGGATAAAGATTATTTAGTTCTTTGCATTGAACCACTTTTTCTTCTATTAAAATTTGATTATTTTTGATTAAATCTTTAAATAATCCTTTTAAATCTTTTCTAGTAGTATCAATTATTTCTATTCCTTTTCCACAAGAGGCATTGTCTGGTTTAACAACAATCTCTTTATGTTTATTACAAAATTTTTGAAATTCTTCAAAGTTATCTTTGATTTCTAACCAATCTCTATTTAAATATTCATTAAATTTTTCATTAAATTTAAGTTTACTATTAAAGTATTTTATATATTCTGGATTATTATATTCTCTTATTAGTGCAGTATTTTTTCCTCCTGTAATTACGGTTTTTCTTTCTTCATCAGTCATTTTATACATTTCAAATAATTCATAATCTACATAACCAGCTTGGTATTTAATTACACATTTTATTATATCAATTAAAATAAATATTTTACTTTTATGTATTTCTTTTGAAATTCTATTTATAGCTTTTAAAAAGCTTTTATAGTCCATATAAAATATATGTTTTATTAAATATTTTATTTTTTTCATTTCAATCACTTCTAAATTATAACATAAAAGATTTATCCTGTTAAACTAATTGTTCTATCTTTTTATACTAGTTGTAAAGTTATCTAAAGTATTATCAAGAGCATTATTTAAACTTATTTTATAAAAATTTAATACTTTTCTAATTATATTTCTTACTTCTTCCTCGTTCATATTAAAGAAAATAGCAATTTTTTCAGGAGAAATTGGTTCTATTTCATCTACACCTAAGTTTAGACTGATTATTATAATAGCTTTTATTGTTGTTATATTTTTTAACATTTCTCTAAAATTTAAACTTCTTATGTATTCAATAACATTTAAATTTTCTTCTTGATTAATATTTTCTCTAGGTAAAACTTCTGTTGTTTTTAAAAGCTCATCTGATTGTTTTATTTGATTTTTTATTATTTTTCTCATTTTTGGGACTAAATATTTATAAAATTTATCATTATATTCTTTATTCCATAATTCACTTACAACAGGATTATTTAAATTACCACTGGTTGCAAATGTTAATAACTGCTTATCTTCTTCAGTTAATTCTAAAAGCATTTTTTCTATTTCGTCTTCTGATGATTTTAAAATTTCATAAATTGGCAATATCATATATGTTACTTTTGATTTAAATTCATTATTAACTAATTCTTTTATTTTATTTTTATAGTTTATTAAAGCTTTTCTAGCAACATTTCTAACTTCTACTTCATCAATATTTAATAAATCCGCTATATCTTTAGAATAAAAACTATTTTCTGTATATCCAAGTATTAAAGTTATTATTATGGCTTCTATTTTAGATAAGTTTTCCAAAATAGTAAAAATGTCAGGATTTTTAAATTGTTCTACTATTTTCTGATATTCTTCTTGACTGATAAATTCAGGTTTTACAGACTCTATTTTGGTAGAATAATCAGTATTTAACTCTCTTAATAGGTCTTTTCTTGGTTTTTTATTATAATTTTGAGAAACTATTGCTACTGTTTTATTTTCTTTAGATTCTTTTGAAAGACTTGATTTTAATACAGTTTTAGATTTAGATGTTGATTTAGACTTTTTAGGGCTA
>CAOJUX010000017.1 GCA_948444795.1 uncultured Erysipelotrichaceae bacterium
TTAATTGATGATAGCAATAATATTGATGCAAAGAAAGCAATTATAAATGAATTTGACTGAGCTGAAGAAGCGGGTTATACGTTAGATAATCCTGATTTTCAAGCATTATATATTGCAGATGCTGATGTTACAATAGCTGACTCTGATGGAAATATTATTTCATCGTATAAATTTTAATAATAATGGTAAGGAGAAATTAACACTATCAAAGTTTAAAAAATTATTAATTTCATATAATATTAATGCAAATGAAAATTTGCTGGTTTTATGCCACACTATTGACTTTTGGCATAAAATATAGTATATTACTATTACATTTGAAAAAATGTGTAATATGTAAATGTTAGTCGCTCTCGGGTGGTGCGAGTTATAAATAATCCCGAACGTGAAATGTTAGTCGCTCCCGGATGGTGCGAAGTATAAATTATTCCGGATGTAAATGTTTGAAAACTTCTATCTCTTGATAGAGTTTTCTTTTGCCTTACTTATGATAAAATTATATTTATAGGAGTCGATAATAAATGAAAATACAAACCGGTTATATTTATCATATAAAAGATACTTTTTTTAAAAAAGTTAATGATAAGGGATTAATGTCTAATCATGAAGATGGACATTCTCGTCCTACTTATTTTACAATTAAAGATAAAGATATATTATGGTTTATTCCTTTAAGTAGTAAAATAGATAAATACGAAAAAATAATAAATCAAAAAATTCAAAAATATGGAAATTGTCGTACAATTATGATTAGAAAAATAGCTAACAAAGATTCTGTAATCTTGTTGCAAAATGCTTTTCCTATTTTAGAAAAATACATAGATCATCCGCATATGTTAAATGGGAAACCATTAAAAGTTGTAGATGTATTAAAAAATGAAATTTTAGATAATTTTAAATATATGATTGCTAGTAAAAAAATGGGTTTGAATTTATTTTTTACAGATATTGATAAAATTAAAAAAATTATGCTTGAAGAATTAGAATAACCTTATAAAAATAAATGATTAGATAAATTAACTTATAGTTAATAACAAAAATTCTATTAAAATATTAGAGTTTTCTTTTTTTATTATACATATATATTATAAAGGAGTAATTTGTTTATGAAAAGAGTAGGTATAATATTAAGAAATTATAAAAGTAATACTAATCATAAGTTATTAGGCATAAGAAAGGATTTAATAGAATTTTTAGATAGATATGATATATCTATTATTTGTATTCCGATAAACTTTGAAAATAGTATAGAAAAAGAATATGAAAGAGTAGAAGAGGGGATTAAACTTTGTGATGGTATAATACTACCAGGTGGAGCTGATTTATATCCTATTGACCCCAAAATAGCTAAATATTTATATGATAAAGATATTCCTACATTAGGTATATGTTTAGGAATGCAAATAATAGGTTCTACTTTTAATGGCAATTTAGATTATGTTTATAATCATCAAAGCGAAAAAGATTATGTCCATACAATTAATATTAACGAAAATAGTAAACTTTTTAATATATTAAATGAAAAAACAATTAAAGTTAATTCTAGACATAACGAAGCAATATTTAATACAGATTTAAAAATTAGTTCATTATCAAATGACTATATAATAGAATCTATCGAAGATACTAATAAAAAGTTTTTTATAGGTTTACAATGGCATCCTGAAAGCTTAATGAATGATAAAAATAGTATAAAAATATTTGATGCTTTTGTTTCTTCATTATAATTTAGTAGGGTAACTAAATAGTTATTCTTTTTTATTATCATTTTTATCAGTTAACATAATATACATTATATGAAATTGATAAATTTAAAATAAAATAGATATTTTTGATTAATTTCCCAACTTTAATATAAAAAATCATATATAAATATATCATCTCTAATTTACATTGAAATATAAAATAATATATAATTAATCATCTTAAGTTTTATTTTTATAAGTAATTATTTTGCTTGCTTCCTTCTTTGTTTGATAAAAGTTACAATTCTTACATAAATTAAATACCTTTTTATTATTATTAAATCCATTTAAAATACATTTATATGTAGGATTATTCATTATTTCATTTATCGATGCATCATATATATTCCCAAGTTTAATTAATCCTTCAGAATCAACACAACATGGTACAACAGTACCATCTACAAGTATAGCAATATGATCTTTTAATGCCCTACAAGTAAAAGTAGGGGAGTAACTCCCCTCTTCCATATTAATATTAGAAATAGGCCAAGTAAATTCATTTTCGATAGAATAAAATATATTCTTTTTAATAGTTCCTGATTTACCTTGAAGTTTAATATTATAATAATTTTCTAAACTAAATACAATATCATCATAAAAAGTCCAAATTCGATAGTTTATAAAAATTCCAATATTGGCGAGTTTTTCACATTTTTCATATAACTTAGGCAATGATTCTAATTCATTATAATAAGATTGAAGCGATATATTGATTTGCCTTGGCATTTCTTTTAATTTATCTAAAAACCTACCATTTGTAGTAATATTTACATAAAGTCCTCTACTCTTGGCATATTTAATAAATTTATTTATATCTTTATTAAGCAAAGCCTCCCCCATTACATGCAAATATACATAATCAGTATAAGGTTTAATTTTATCTATAATTATTTTAAAATCATCATAAGTCATAAATTCTTTTTTTCTTTTAGTCTTTACACAAAAAGGACAATCTAAATTACATACATTCGTTATTTCAATATATATTTTTTTAAACATAGAAAAAAGAGTTTTAAACCCTTCTAGACTCTATTTCAGAAATTTTTTCAATTATTTCTGCAGCATTTTCTTCAGTCATTTTAGTATAACCAAGTTCCTTTAAAGCTTGTATTCTAATAGCACTTAATTGTTGAGTTCTACTTAATTTTTCTTCTTTTTTTTGTTCAATCTCTTTTACCCACCTATTATGACTATCAGTAAGTTTACTTTTTGATGCCCCTCCTGTATTATATAAAGTTAATGCAGAATACAATATACCTTCAAATATAAATTGTTTATCTTCATTAAATTTATATTCCTCAGGATTAGTAAACCCAGTTGTTTTTGACATATATCCAAATATATATTTAATTTCAGGAACATTATCTAAAGATTGTAATAAATGATATAAATATTCTAAAGCATAAAAATTTTCTTGTTTTTTATCATCATCTAACAACTTTTCTCTAATAAGATATGAAATATCAGACATTAAAGTTTGCTCTTCTTTATTCATCCCAGTTAAATCAAAATATCCATCAAAATCACTAGTAGATTTTACTCCTTGATTTAAACGAGATTCTACAGCCATTAAATAATCTGTAGTTATTTTTAAAGATTTTAAAGTACCTTCACTACCATCATCAATATCTAATAATTTAAATAATAAAATCTTTTTTTCTTTAGGCCATTTATTAATATCATCAAGTTCTAAATAGTTATATACCATTTGACGGGATACTCCTAAATATTTTGCAAGTCTTACTTTTGAAATTCCTAACTCTTGTAATAATTCATTTAATTTGTTCATAGTTGTCTATCTCCTCTTTTATTTTACAAATAAATTATATCACTTAACACTTTTTTGTCAAGCAAATATCTACAAATAAAATAATTTTTCGCCATTTTTTTTAACGTCTTTAATAAAACCACTGCCAATACATTCGTCTTTATTATATAATACACAAACTTGACCAGGAGTAACATTCTTTACCATTTCTGGATATAATACTCTCATTTCATTTGATGAAATCATTTCTACAGTAACAGGATAATCATCTCCGCGATATCTAAATTTAGCAGTCAAATTAGCAGGATAATGACTATTTATTATATTTATATCTTCAATTATACATTCATCGCTATATAAGTATTTACTATCGCCAAAAGCAACATATAAAATATTCTTTTTAACATCTTTACCGCAAACATAATGACGCTTATCATTACCGCTAATACCTACATTTCTTCTTTGACCTATCGTATAATTCATAAGTCCTGTATGAGTTCCTATAACTTCGTTTGTCTCAACATTAACAATATCACCAGGATTAGGTTTTAAATAGTTTTTTATAAAATCTTGAAAATTTCGTTCGCCAATAAAACATATTCCTGTAGAATCTTTCTTTTTAGCAACATTCAAATTTATATCTTCTGCTATTTTTCGAACCATTTTTTTCTCCATATTGCCTAAAGGAAACAAAACATTTTCAAGCTGTTTACTACTAATTCCCGCTAAAAAATAACTTTGATCCTTGCTTTTATCAATACCACGATATAATCTATTATTTTTTGTGTTAGCATAATGTCCAGTTGCAATAAAATCTGCTCCTAATTTAAGTGCTTCTTTTTTAAATAAATCAAACTTAATATATTTATTACATAAAATATCTGGATTCGGAGTCCTGCCACGCTCAAGTTCTTTTAAAAAATAAGTAAAAACATTATCCCAATATTCTTTTATAAAATCTACTCTATGTAAAGGAATATTTAACATTTCACATGTTTTTTTTGCATCATTATAATCCTCTTCTTGAGGACAAATATTATTATTTAAATTAGGATTACCATTTATATCATTATTTATCATAGAATCCCAATTACGCATAAAAAGACCTTCCACTTCATAACCCTTTTTTTTAAGTAAATAAGCACTTACAGCAGAGTCTACTCCCCCACTCATTCCAACTATTACTTTTGTCATAAAAATCACCTAACTATTATATTGTATCAAAACAAAGACTAATAAGAAAGTGATAATTTAAAGTCAGAATTTATCGAACTATTTTATTAAATTCTTCTTTAGAAAATTCTTCTTTAATACTTTTTAAACAATACCTTTCATAATCAAGAAGATATTTTCTTATCTCATTTTGATACAAATCACTTATTTTACCATCAAAATCCAAATCATCAATACTTACGTATAAGGGATTTTGATAACTACGATTTAACTCTACCCCAAAGTCTCTAATTGAACTTAACTGATAATTATCAGTAAGACGTATTATGATATTTGAGTAATATTCTTGAAATTTATTATCGCCAATATATGTTAAAATTGTTTTTAAATTATAATCAAAGATTTTATTATAAAAATAATCTCCTTTAATAATATTTAATTCATAATCCAAAGAATCATTAGAATTATAACTAGGAGCTTTTAAAAAATGAACTCCACCTTTAATATCTTTTATTTTAGTTATGTATTCCTCACCAATAGAAAAATTTAAATCATTTATTTTAATCATTAATATTCCTCATTTCAGTAAAATATATATTACCATAATGGTCTTTAAAAATGCAACTTAAAAGAAGATGATTTTTATCTTCCACTTGGTTTAATATCATCATTTTGAAAGGATTTAATTTTATCTTCAGCATAAGCAAGTCGTTTATAATAATTTATATAAAAATCTAAAACATCTAAACAAGCTTTTTCATACCACTCACAAAAATTCTTAATTTCTTTACACTCAGTAATCTTTAATATTAACCTTTCTTTATCTTTGTTATTAAAAGCTTTAAAACTAGTTAAATCATCTTTAGAAATAGCTAAAACAGCATCTGTTTCACTTATATGATTATTAAAATTATCATTTTCATCATATAAAGTTATAATTCTTTGAGTAAAATATTCAATGTATTGACCATTTCCAATATATTTTAAAATTATATCTAAATCAGAAATTTTATTATAATTTTTATTAGTTGGAATCTTGCTTCCGGTCCAAGAAATAAGTTTAGAGGGCTTGGTTAAAAATAATTCTCCTACTTCAGTCTCTGTTTGATCTAACTCGCCTTCACTAACACAAGCCATTAAATCATTAATTTGCTCATCAGTTAGTTTAGTATCTTCATTTAAATCCAATGTTTGAATTAATGAATCAATCTTTTCTAAAAAACGGTCTATATCGTAAAATTTATCACTTTCATTTGAAGTTTTCTCAACTATAGTTTTTTTCATAAAACATCCCACTTTCATTTACACTATATAATAACTTATTTTTAGCTAAAAAGCAATATCAATATCCTATTCCCCACAAAATATATAAATATATCATTTATAACTAAAATTAATGAAATAATAAAGTAGTTTTTCATAGAATTTGAATATTTAATACTTTTATTTTTAAAATGATTAAAATAATCTTTTGTGAAATTAATTAATTTAATAAATAAAAAAAATAATAATAATATAAAAATTAATTTTATTATAATAAAATATCCTAAAAAATAGAAAGGAAATTTAAACTTATATAAATTCAAAAATATGATAGAAACAAAACCAATTCCAATTCCTTCGAAAAAAATGTATATTGTTAATATTGGAAGTGCTAAAAATAAAAATGCAACCAATAATAGACTTAAACAAATTAAAATATGGATAAATATATTATTTATATCAAAAACATTCTCTGAAAATAAATTAGCTAAACTATTTATAATAGAATTTTTTGTTGCTTGTTCTTGCAAATTATAAAAAATTATACCAGTTATAATACCAAATAAAAGAATAATTGTTAAAAATAATAATATATGTTTATTTTTATTATAGCTTGTCCTCATTTTTATCACCTTTACTTAAATAATATTTACTATTCATTAAAAATATGATAAATTTAATATACATTGTTACATTAATGGAGGTGGATTACTTTGAGTAAAAAAGCAAGAAAAATAACTGTTTGGATTATGGTATTTTTGATGGTTGGTAGTGTTGTTGCTACCATATTAGGTTATATAATAGCTGCTAGGTAATAGCAGTTTTTTTCTTGTAAGATTTAGTAATATATTATATAATTGATATATGAATATAAGGGTAAAAGGTGAATACTATGTTTAAGGAATATAATTTCGAAAAAACTCCTGTAGTTGATATTGTAAACGAAATGATTTTAGATGCCGCTAAACACCTTGCTAGTGATATTCACTTTGATCCTTATGCAAATACTTTAAAAGTTCGTATCAGAATAGATGGCGAACTTGTTGATTATGCTACTGTTCCGGAAACCGTTAAAAATCCTTTAATTACAAGAATTAAAATTATAGCTGGAATGAATATAACTGAGTCACGTCTTCCTCAAGATGGTGCAATAAAAAAAATAGCTAATAATAATTTAGATTTACGTGTTTCTACTCTTCCTACTGTATATGGCGAAAAAGTAGTTATTCGTATTTTAGATTATAGTATGAGCACTAGTGGTCTTGAAAACTTAGGTTTTGGTGAAGAAAATTATGAAAAAATTAAAAGACTAACTAAAATACCTAGTGGTATTATTTTAATAACTGGTGCTACAGGTACTGGTAAATCTACAACTTTATATACTATGCTTGAGTCAATGAATACAACAGAAAAAAATATAATAACTGTTGAAGATCCCGTCGAAATGAAACTTGCTGGTATAAATCAAGTTCAAGCCATGAATGATATTGGTCTTACCTTTGCAAATGCACTACGTAGTATTTTAAGACAAGACCCCGATGTTATAATGATTGGTGAAATTCGTGATGATGAAACAGCAAGAATTGCGGTTAGAGCATCTATTACTGGTCATTTAGTTTTATCTACCCTTCATACCAATAACTCTTTAAATACTATTGAAAGACTTTTAGACATGGACGTTGAAAGATATTTACTTGGTTCTGCCTTATCTGGTGTAATAAGCCAAAGACTTGTAAAAAAGCTATGTCCCAAATGTCGTACAGCTAGAGAAGCTACAGAATATGAAAAAAATGTATTTAAAAAAGTATTAAATATGGAAATAAATGAGTTATATGCTCCAGTTGGTTGTGATGAATGCTTTCATGGATATAAAGGAAGAGTTGCAGTTCAAGAAGTTTTAGTCATTAATCAAGAAATTAAAGATGCTATTACAAACGGCACCAAAAAAGAAGAATTACGCCGCCTTGTTTATGGAAATGATACCTCAACTTTATTAGAAGATGGTTTAATTAAAGTTATTGAAGGTCTTACAAGTTTTGAAGAAGTTTTAAGAGTTATTGATATTCAAGACGATTTAGGTGAAAAAGATGATGAAATCAAAGAAGCTTTAATCGGAAAAGAAGCTAAAACAGAATCTGAAGATCCAAAAGACAACGAAATTAAAGAAGAAGAAAAAAATAATGAAAAATCTGATACGCATCAAGAAGCTATTATCGAAGAGAATAATAATTTAATTGAAAATAATAATACAAATAACTCTCAAGAAACCAACCAAGAAAATAATTCAATCAATGCTAATTTAGATAATCTAAGCAACATAGATACATTAAATCTAGAAAATAAAGAAGTATTAGAAATAGATACAGATGAATTAACTAGTAATAGTAATCAAATCGATACTCTTAATGATAATGAAATAGACACTATAATAAATAATAATTTAAATAATATTTCATCTAATATAGATAATTTAGATGATCTTGAAGTAATTTAAAACAGGATTACAATTCTTTAATTAATCTTCTTAAACAAATAAATAAAATATATATTTAAACTTTTCTAAAAAATAAAATATAATAAATAAACTACTTACCAAAAAAGGGCCAAAAGGCAATTCATTTTCTTTATTTAATAAAAGTGAAGCAACAGCATAAGGAAGTGCCAAAAATGTAGATAAAATCAAGGCTGTTAAAGCATATTGAAAAGATAAAATTTCACCTACAACAAACATAAATTTGATATCTCCTCCACCTAAAGCATCTTTTTTAAAGACAATTTTACCTAAATATCCCATTAAATACATAATTAAAAATATTAAAAAACCAGAAAAAATACTAAAAATAGCTTCTTTATATCCTAAAAATATTAATTTTAAAATAAATACAAGTATACTTGAAATAATAAGTGGTGAATCCAAAATAATCATTTCGTTAAAGTCAGTTATAAAAATAAGTATAACTAAAGAAGATATAATAAGAGATATAAAAAAATTATATGACACTCCAAATTTATAATAAGATAAAGCAAATAAAATGCCTGTAAATAACTCATATAATAAATATTTTAAAGATATTTTTTTATGACAATAACGGCATTTTCCTCTCAACATTATATATGATAAAACTGGTATTAAATCAAAAACTCCTAAAACATGATTACATTCTTCACAATGACTTCTAGGTTTTATTAAAGACTTCCCTTGACTTAAACGAGTTCCCACCACATAATAAAATGATCCCATTACGCACCCTAAAATAAACATGTATACTATACCAAACATAAACTTCCCCCTAAGCTTCTAATTGATTCATTAATTCAAACATTGGCACTATAACAGCTATTATAATTAAACCAACCACAAAAGCAAGAACAACTATTAAAATTGGTTCTATAAATGCTTTTAAATTATTTACTAAACTTCTATGCATTTCAGAATAATAATTGCTAACTTTATCCATCATATCAGCAAGTTGCCCTGTAGATTCACCTGTTACCATCATATAATAAGCAACTTCTGGAATAGCCCAATGATTTTTAAATGATTCTGATATTTTATTTCCTTTAACTATATTATTTATTGTATCTTGCATTATATCTTTATATATTTCATTATTAGTAAGTCTACTTAAAATACCCATACTATCTGTTATAAAAACATTATTAGCAAGTAAGGAAGCAAAAGTTTTTGTAAATATTGTAAGTTCGCTATAGATAATTAGATTACCAAACAAAGGTAAATGCATCAAAAAATGTTGAACATTTTTTCTGAAAGCTTTTATATATTTGTAACACATATAAAAAACAATTATACCAATTATTAAAAATATTACTAAATACCAAATATTACCTTGTAAAAAATCTGATAAATTTATTATAAATAGCGTTAATCCATTAATTGTTGCATTAGATTCTCTATATATTTTAATAAATTGAGGAATTACAAACATCAAAATAAATACTATAACCCCTATAGCAAAAACAGTAATAACACTAGGATACATAATAGCGCTTACCATTTGTTTATGAGTTTTGTCTATTTCTTCATAATAATTTGCCATATCAGCAAGGGTTGCTTCTAAATCTCCTGTTGCTTCCGCTGCTTTAATCATATTAATTAACAACGCTGGAAACATATTCCCTTGTTTTTCAAGTGCACTAGAAAAATTAGCTCCCATAGTAAGCTCATATATAATAGATTGAAATGCTTTACGGTATTGTTTTTTCTTTTTAAATTGATTATTAAGTATCTTAACACCATCAGTAAGAGAAATACCAGCTCTTATATAAGTCGATAATTGAGTAAGCCAAAAAAGTAAATCTTTATTAGACATTTTTACAGCAAAAATACTACTTTCACCATATAAAAAGTCAATAGTTTTATCTGATCTAATAGCATAAACAGTATAGCCTTCTTGAAGTAAAAAAGTATTAACATCAAGTTTAGAATAACCATTAATAGTACCAGTTTCCATCTTACCATTACTATTACGTGCTTTATACCAAAATATTTTAGGATTTTCACTTCTAATAATATTTTCAGTTTGAAGTTCATTAACAAGTTTTTGTCTTTGTTCCTCTAATTTTTTCTTTTGTTTTTTAACAAACCATAAATTATTATAAAATTCTAAATATTTATTGTTAGGATTCTCAGAATTTAACTGATTATTTATAATCTCATTTTGATTTATATTTTTAACTTGGTCTTTATTCATTATTTTATTTACTGTAATTACAAATATATCTAAGAAAATAAATTTTATACCTTTTATCGCAAACAAAATAATATCATATATAACTAAAAATATATATTTCAAAGCAGTGTACATACCAATAAAGGGGAATAAAAAAATAGGTATTTGTTTTTTTTCTTCTTGAGTCACTTATTTATCACTCCCTTTTATCTTAATAAGATAATTATATCATATAATTTATATAAATAAATAAAAAAAGTGCATTAATTTTGTTTTAAAGCACTATCTCTTTTTGCAGTCTCTTCTACTATAAGCATCATTTTATGAAGTAAATCTACTGCCCTTTTAGTATCTTTATTTGTATTAAGCTCATTAAGTAATTTATTATATTCATTTACTAGTTCTTCGGCTTTATAGTCACTTAATTTATCGTAGTCAATTATTACTTTAGTAGCATCTCTTAAGGCAACTTCTTGTAAGAAATAAGTCATTTGTTTTAAATAAGTATCATAATCACTATCTTTTAATAAACATTCTATAATTATTTTATTTCTTCCCTCTTTGCCAAATCCATAATCTAAAATATCAAATTCATCAGATAGTGTTGCATTATTTAAATCGACCAAATTAGTAGAATTATCTTCTTGAATTGTTTCTTTTAATTCTTTAAAAATCTTCAATAGATCATCTTCATACTTATCATATTTATCCATTTTTTCTTTACTATTATAGTCAGTTTTAAGAGCTCTTTTATATCTATATAATACTGTTATTAAACAATAAGATTGAGGAGTTAAAATACATTCTAAATTATCTGGCATTATCATTTCCATAAATTGTTCGTTTTCAACTTCATCTAAATTAACAAGATCTTCATTTCTGGCATAAACTATTTCATTCGTATCCATTCTAAAGTACCTCTTTTCTAAAATCTTATTATAATTATAATATTTTATATGTCAATACCTTTAGTAGCAGGTCCTTCAATTATATTACCGTCTAAATCAAAACGAGAACCATGGCAAGGACAATCCCAAGTTTTTTCTTGTTTATTAAATATAAGATTGCATTTCATATGAGGACATATAAGTCTTACAATATGTTTTTTATTATTATCATCTATATAAATACCATATATAATATTTTTTATTTTAATATAAAATGGTTTATTCTTTTTAAATATTGAAGCTAAAATAACCTTTAAATAACTAAATGTTCCTATAAAAGAATCTTTTAATAAAGGAAAATTGTTTCTTTTAGGATTAAATAATAATTTATATTTACTATCATTATTAATTATAAGATCACTAATTATTTTTCCAGATATTGTACCATTAGTTATTCCCCACGAATTAAAAGCTGTTGCCATATATAAGTCTTTTTTTATTTCCCCAATAAATGGAAGACTATCATTACTCATAATATCTTGGTTCATCCAAGTAAATTCTGGTTCTTTTTTAAAATTATTTTTATAATCTTTAATACTTTTTTGATAGTTTATTTTATAATTTGTCTTACTAGTTAACTTATGGCTATTAGAAGCATATATAACATAGTTTTTATAATATCTTATTGAATAAAGTTTTTTATCAATATTTATAGCATTAAATTTTTTAGGATTAGTTATAGAGCCAGCATTTACATATTCTCTTTTAATATATGTTTTTAAAGGAATAAATGCCGGTTTAATAAAAAATGGATAATGACAAGCAATGATTACCTTTTGTGCCTTTATTATACCCATATTAGTTTCTATAATATATTTATTATCAATATATTTAATATCATTTGCCATTACATTTCCATAAATATTAATTTTATTTTTTAAAATATTATATAAACCTTCTAAATATTTTACAGGATTAAAAGTATAAGTACCTTCTACCTCTATTCCATACATATTTTTATCACAAATTTCCTTAAATTTTATACCCCATTTTTCTAATAATTCTTTCTCTTTTTGAATCTTTTTCTTGCCTTTAATCTTTGTAGTAAATATTAAAGAAGAAGACTTTTCAAAATCACATGATATATTATTAGTTTTAATAATATCATTTATATATTTAATAGCATCTAACTGTGAATTTAAATATTCTCTTGCAGCATATATATCAAAGTTTTTCTCTAAAACTTGATATATTATACCTTGCAAATAAGTTATTTTAGCAGTAGATTTACTAGTAACGCCTAAAAAAGAAGATTCTTTATCAATTAAAATAATCTTTTTATTACAATCTTTCAAAAAATAAGAACAAGATAAACCAGTTATACCTGCTCCAATAATTAAAATATCACTTTCTATGCCATTAATATCTTTGCTTATTAATTTTTTACTATTTTTATTATTCCAAATGCTTTTCATAGTTTTAATATGACCAGAAAATAAAAAAATATAATAAAAAAGAAGATTTAACCTCTTCTACTAAAAGTTGACTCAAGCTGATTATTTTTATATTGTTTAACTTCATTAGCTAAATATTCTTGTTCCCCTTTTAAATAAATAAGTTGTTTATATACCCTTGTCATTTTACCCTTAGGTATTTTTGACATATTTTTATACATTTCTATTTTTCTTAAAACCTCTAAAACTGAATTCTTATTATTTTCATCTAATACTTTTAAATTAGTCAAATACTCACGATTTCCAATATTAACTCCAAATTTTAAAGTATCAAGTGTACATGAAATTCTACTATAACCAGCATTATATATTTCACTTCTTTCTTCATCTGATACCAAATTTGCACATTCTAAACTATATAACACATGATTAAGTTGTTGTTCTAAACTTTCAATATTATCATCATATTCTGCTAGCTCCTCTAAATATCTAGATTTATTTGTTTGTAGCAAATCAATAATTTCCAGATTATTTTCTTCACTAAGTCGTTTACTAGCAAAGTCAATTTTACTTTCTGTTTCTTTTTTTAAATTTTCATTAAGTTCTAAATTTATTCTTAAAGCCTTAGTATAAAAATCATTTAATTCAGCATTATACGTATTATTAGCTATACTTGGATTTTCCATAAATTATTTCCCTCTCTTTCCTAAATCATTATTATTAGATTCTAATTTTTCTTTTTTCTTATTTTCTTTTTCTAAATAAGCTTGATAAGATTCAAGCATATCATAACTTTTATTTTTTTTACAAAAATTAATCTTACTAGCAAGAATTGCTATTTCCTCTTTAATAATTCTTAAATCAGCACTATCATTTATATTTATATCAGCTTGTACTTTATCCATATCAATCATACTCAAAACCTCCCTATTTATGTATTCTTCTAAGTGATTCTCCTGTCATAGAATTCATTAAATCAATGCCTTCCATATTTTCAAGCATATAGGCATAAAAAATATTTTCTAATAACGCCTGTAAATACATTAAGTCTACCTTTTTATTTACTATTAAAGAACTTCCAAATTTTCTCATTGCTTGATCGCATTGATAAGTAATTATACCTTTTTTATATTCAAGTTCTTTTTCAACAAGTTCTTTAATAAATAAATAATGTTCTTGTAAGCTTTTTTTATCATAAATATTAATCATTTTATCATTAGCAGTAATCTGATATTTTATATCTAACTTTAACAAACCCATTTGACTTTGAATAAAATTTCTAATACTATTAAAATCAATGCCTATTTCATCAAAATATGCTCGTAATAATATTGCAACATCTAAATCACTTATAACTTCTTCATCTTTTGTTTTAATATCTTCCATAAATTCTCCTTTTATAATCCAAAAGTATTATCTTTATCTGGTCTTGCCTCATCTAGAAGAGATTTAACAGCTTCTAATTGAGCTTTATTAATTTCTGAAAAACTTTCTGAAGCGTTTATAGAAGCATTAAATTTTTTAAAAAGGAAATCTTGCTTTAATAATTGAGCGTTCATAACTTCTTCTGGATCCAATCTCCCATTTTCATCTAAAGATTTACGCCAACTATTTAATGCTTCCTCAATATCATATTCTTCTTCAATTGCATTAAAAATGCTACTTTCCATAAAATATTCCCCCTTTTTTTAATAACTTTCATATATTATACACATTTTTTCCTAAATGTCAAATTTTAACTACATTTTGCAATTTTATAAAATTTTTAAAAGAGGAAATATTCTATTATATGTAACATAGAATATTTACAAAGGGGAATGGTTATATGTTTACGGGAATAGTGCCAAGAGGGCTTTCTTTTACTAAAATAATTGGTGGAATATCTAAAACATTACAAGTTGCAAATCAAATAATACCTTTATATCAAAGGGCAGTTCCAATGATAAATAATGCCAGAACAGCATTTCACGTTTTAAAAGAATTTAGCAAAAGTGATAAAAATGAGCAAAAAAGTATTCCCCAAAATAATAATAATTCTAATATAAAAAACAGCCAAAATAGAATAAATACAGTAAAAAAAGAAGGAACATCATCCCTTACTTTCTTTTTATAACCCTTCTTAATAAATATAATTTATAATTAAATTTTATTCTTTTAAATATATATTTCTTCTTTATTTTACTTTTAATATTACTTATATTTTGATATAAATAATTATAATAATTAGTATTTTCTTTTTTATAAATACCAAAATGCTTTTCAAAAATTCTTAAGTCTCTCTTATTTTTAGTATATTTGTCTATAACATAGTAGTGTTTTTTATCAAATACTACTTTTTCATCTTGTAAATAAAACCCTTTTTTTTGCATACTGATTCTTAACTTATCCAAATCATTATTAGATTGAACAATAATTTTTTTAATATTTAAATCATTTATAGTATCTATTATGTGGAGTATAGAAGCTGCACCCATACCAGCTATAATAAGAGTATCAATTCGTCTATCTAACACTAAAGTAAGTCCATCTGATAAATAAGTTTTGATTTTTAAATTATTTTCTTTAATATTTTTTTTAGCAATATTTAAAGCATTTTCATTTATATCAGTTGCAACAACTTCTTTGCAAAGATTATTTTTTTTTAATTTAATTGGAATATAACCATGATCTGTTCCGATATCTGCAACATAATCATCCTTGGAAACAAAAGAAATAATATTTTCTAATCTTTTACTTATCATTAGTCAGTTAAAAAATCTTTTAGTTTTTTGGCGCGTGATGGATGACGTAATTTACGAAGAGCTTTTGCTTCTATTTGACGAATTCTCTCCCTAGTAACATTAAACTTTTTCCCAACTTCTTCTAAAGTATGGCTTGTTCCATCAATTAACCCAAAACGAAGTTCTAATACTTCTTGTTCTCTTTCCTGTAATGTAGATAATACCGCTTGAATTTCTTCTTTTAATATTTCATTAGTAGCATATTCCTCTGGTGTCATAGCATTCACATCTTTAACAAAATCTCCTAAATGAGAATCATCTTCTTCCCCAATGGGAGTTTCTAAAGATACTGGATCTTGACTTATTTTAATTACTTCTCTTACTTTATCTACTGTAATTCCCATTTTTTTAGCTATTTCTTCTTCTGTTGGTTCTCTATTGAGTTCAAGAGTTAATTGTCTTTGAATGCGTGCCATTTTATTTATAGTTTCAACCATATGTACCGGAACCCTAATGGTTCTTGCTTGATCTGCTAAAGCTCTTGTTATAGCTTGTCTAATCCACCATGTTGCATATGTGGAAAATTTAAAGCCTTTATCATAATCAAATTTATCTACAGCTTTCATAAGACCAATATTACCTTCTTGAATTAAATCTAAGAATAAAAGACCTCTTCCTACATACCTTTTGGCAATAGAAACTACTAAACGAAGATTAGATTCAGCTAAAATGTTTTTAGCCATTTCATCTCCTGTTGCAGCTTTTTTAGATAAATCAAGTTCTTCTTCAGCCGATAACAAAGAAATTTTTCCAATTTCTTTTAAATACATTCTCACAGGATCATTTATATTAACATCTTTAGTTATTTCTTCATCATTCAAAATAATTGGTTCTTCTTTTTTTTCTTTAGATGCAGTTCCATTATCATCTTCATCTTCTGATATTACTTCAATATCATTTTCTACTAAAAAATTATATATTTCATCTAAAGAATCATTATCTACATCTAAACCCTTTAATGAATCTGCTAAATCTTCAAAAGTTATATGCCCTTTTTCTTTACCTAAATTTAATAAATCTTCTTTTCTTTCTTCAAATGTTTTAATTGTTTTCATCTACAACACTTCCTTTTTTAATTTCTAATAATTTATTTGCAAGTTCAATTTTTCTATTTATGTCAAATTCTTTATTCATTTCTTCTTTTAAATTTTTTATTTTTTCACGTTCCATTTTATTTTGCATTATATTTATTAATTCTATAAAACTATCTTCATTAAATGAAATATCATTATTAGTACTTATTATGTTCATTATCTCTTCTTTATATAACGATTTTTCAGTAAAACTCAAAAAATCTGCTAAACTTGTCATTTTATTATTACTATAAAAATATACTACTTCATTTGCAATAGCACGATATATCTTATCCGGCAAAATCCCTAATTTATTAGAATAAATAGTGACATAATTATACCCATTCATCATATAAAAAACTATCTCTTCTTCCAATTTTTCTAAATTAGATTTAACAGTTTTCTTCTCCTCAGGAAATACTTCCATCTGTATTTTGACCGGCAACTTTTCTAGTTCACTTGCTAAAACCGAATAAGATATATTATAATCATTTGCTAGCTTTTGTAAAGTAATTTCTTTAAGTATTGGATCAGTAATATCTTTTAAAGAATCTATTACTAGTTTTATATAATCTGCAAGTTCTTTAGAATCATTTAAGTTTTTATTTGACTTCAAATAATTCATTTTAAATTCCATAAATGATATAGAACTTTTTATTACATCTTCTAAAGCTTCAATACCATTTTTTAAAATATACTCATCTGGATCTTTTTCACCACTAAGCCTAACAACATTTATATTCATTCCAGCTTTTTCTAAAATATTCCCATTATTAAAAGTAGCTACTTCTCCAGCATTATCATTATCAAACATTAAAATTACTTTAACACGCAATTTTTTTATAGTATCTACCTGTTGCTTAGTTAAACTAGTTCCCATAAGTGCTATACAGTTTTTTATTCCACAAGAATACATTCTAATAGCGTCCATATTACCCTCAACAATAATTACTTCCTTTTTTAATCTTATTGAATCACGAGCCAAATGGTAATTAAATAAAATATCACCTTTTTTAAATATTTTTGTTTCTTTAGAATTTATATATTTAGCACTATTATTATTTTTATAAATTCGCCCCGTGAACCCAACACATTCACCAGTTAAGTTATGAATTGGAATCATTATTCTGTTTTGAAAAACATCAAAAATGCCATTAGATGTAATATTAATAATACCCAGATCACTTATTATTTGATCACTATAGCCTTTCTTTGAAAGGATCTTATATAGTGAATTATCATCAAGAGCAAGTCCTATATTAAAACTTTTTATAATCTCCTCATCAATACCTCGTTTTTTTAAATAGCTTAAAGCCTCAATTCCTAAATCACTATGTAAATTATTTTGATATAATTTACAAGTTATATCCATAAGCTCATATTCATTTTTATATTTCTTGGGTTGTTTAAAATTTATATCTTTATCAAGTGATACTCCAGCCATTTCTGCAACTTTAAGTATTGCTTCTGTAAATGTTAGATTTAAATAATTCATGATAAACGTAAATACATTACCTGTAGCCCCACACGAAAAGCATTTATAAATCTGTTTATCTTGCGATACACTCATACTTGGAGAATGATCTTCATGAAACGGACAGACACCAAAATAATTTTTCCCTTTTGGCGTAAGAGGAATATAATTTGATATAACATCTACTATAGAAATACTATTTCTAATATTAGCAAGTTCATTATCATTTAAATAAGACACAAAAATTCCTCCCTAATCTTATATATTACCTCAAAGGCCTCAATTTCCTTTTTTATAATGCAAAAAAATGCAAAACTTTACATTTTGTTTGCATTTTTTACATTTTTTGCATATTCCCTATTGAAATTCCTACAATCACCACTTGTTTAGTTTTATCCTTAGTATCACAGGTTGTTAGTACTATATAATTTTCATCATAATTTCTAAATTCAATATCTCCATCTTTTTCTTCAAGATATTTATCTATAATTCTATAATAGTAAATTTTATCATCTCTTTTTATACTAATTTCATCATTTAAAGAGAGTTTATCCAAATTTTCAAAATAGCTAGCATGATGAGATCCAGAATGAGCAGCTAAGATAATTTTTGAATGATCTTCTTCTAAATAATTAGTTTCATCCAGCACTAAGATACCTTTATCAAGATTATTATCTTTAGAATTTTTATTATATATTTTTTGGGAAAGGTTTATCTTGGGAATATTTAAAGTAGCATATTCTTTTTTTGAAGTATGTTTTTTTACGAATATCACTCCTATTAAGATTAAAAAAATAGCAATTATATATTTTTTCTTTTTAATATTTTTTTTCATAAATTAAACCGCCTAATAAAAATATAAGAGCAAAAGGAAACATACTATCTTTATGAGTTTCTGGAACTTTCACTTTAATAGTTTCAAATGATTCTTTCTTTTCTAATGATTCATCAGTTAACATTGAATCATTATTCGTAACTTCTTCTATTTCTTTATCATAAATTTTATTGATATTGCCATCCTTTTTATTTTGGCTTTTATTAATTAATAAATTATTATTATCTAACAAACTATTATCCTTAATAAAGTTACTATTATCAATTAATTCATTTATATTATCAATTTCTTCTTGTGCTTTAGATTCAACCTCATCTGTATTCGAAATAATATTATCATAAAAATTATTCTCAGTATTTCCCCCTAAACTTTCTTCTGGTACTTCTTTTTCTATAATTCTATTAAAAGTAACAGTATAATTTTTTTCACAAATACACTTAAAACCTATTAAATCAGCATTTGTTTCATTATGGTATGCTTTTACTTCATCACAGTTATATTTAGGAACAAAATCTACACTAACAACTTCTTCATCATCTAAAAATCTAATAGTATTATCTTCATAAAGTATATTATTTGAAGTAGGAATAAAGTTATTAATTATATATTCATTTTCAATTTTAAAATCGCCTTTAATACTTATTTCATTTTCTAAATTAAAATTTTTAGTAGCAATTAAATCTTTAAGTTCTTCTTCCCTTTTAATATATAAATCAGTCACGTCTCCTATATTATTTTGATTTATTTTTATAGGAACTTCATTAAAATATTTAAACATTATATATTGTTTTAAAATATCATCCTTACTATAAAAAGATATTTTACTTAAATAATTTAATTCTTCATAAGATAATTCTGGAGTAATTACAGAATACTCTTTTCGGTTCCAATAAGTTTTTAAAGCATCAGTTATATAATATTGATATATAGAATCACTTATCTTTATAGCAACATTAGAACTTGTTATATTTCCAGTTTTTTTTACTATAAAACTGTAATCATCTAAATACTGACTACTTGGCATAGTTTTAGCAAAAGTTTGAGTAACAAAAACTACTACTAAAATTACTGTAATTATTAATATTTTTTTCATTAATTCCTCCTAATAGGAGAAGTAGCAAAAGAAGTATAGTATAAAAAAAACTGTTTGTCAAACAGTTTTTTTACTAATATTTTTTTCAATTCTGTGATTTTGCTAATAAATTAATTCCTTTTTCTATTAAAATCATCAAAATATTTGTCAAAATAATTGCAATATATACCCCTTCATTAAAATTAGTAAAAATAGAAAAAATTACAGTTAACATTCCTAAAAGTAGTCCAAAGGCTATTTCTTTTTTATCTATTAAAGGACTATATATTGATATAGAAGCAATAAATATATACGAAAATATAATACTAGGATTAAATATATTAAGTACTAAATTACTCATATTTCCTTTAATAAAAGAGTATACTAACAAGGCTAAAAAATATGATAAAAAACTAAATAAAACAATATTTTTTTTATAATAGTAAGTAAATAAGAAAAATATTAATGATAATATTAGTAAAAATATATTAGATATGTATATACCACTTATATTTCTTCCTAAAATATAATCAATAAAATTATAATTATAATTATTTGATAATTCCAAAGGATTTAAATAACTATAATTATGAAATAAAATAGTTATTATAATTAATACAATATGTATTATAGCAACCATATTAAGTGAAATATGAATTTTTTTTCTTAAAAGATTATAAATTAATAATAAAATTAAAATAGAAATTATATATACAAAAAAATTTATACTTATAGGCAATCCAGATAATATAATAAGTGACAATATTCTTGAATTATACATATCATTATTTTTAAAGTAATTATCTAAAAGAAAGCCAATTACATAAGTAATAATAGGCAAAATTATTAATTTAATTAAATTTAATATAGAACCATACTTCCCTAGTAAAGGTATTAGACCATTTTTATAAATTCCATAAAAAAACAAAAAACATAAAGCTATATATATTTTCTTATCTAAACGAATTTTATCAATTTTATGTAAACTATTCATTATTGGCCCTCCTTAAATATTTTTTTAAATTAATATATGCTGGACATATATAAGTGCAAAGGCCACAATCATTACATAAAACTTTTTTACCAGTCAAAACTTTAAAGGGCTCACTGTTCATAGGACAAACACTACTGCACTTTCCACAATTTATACAATTATAAGATTTTATATTTTTTTTCTTCATAATAACTAAACCAATAAAAGAATCATCAACAATAAGTTCATCTATATCTAAAATAGAGCCTCCTAAAATACCATTTACATATACATCGCATTCCTTATAGTTTATATCTTTATAATACTCATTTAATAATTCTTTCACCCTAGTTCCCATTTTAACTTTAAAAACACAAGGATTATCTATATAATCTCCAGTAATAGTAATATATTTTTCTATTATTTCTTTTCGCATTTTTACTAAATTATAAATATTATATATATCACTTATTTTTAAATATAAATAACTTTCTTTTATATTTAAATATCTAATAAGATTTTCTTCTTTTCCAATCAAGTATAAATCTTCTAATAAAGTCAATTTAATATTCTTATATGTGCCAATATAATTAGAATAACTATTAATATTTTCACTATCTATATTTTTAATAGCAAGTATTGCATTATGGGCTTTATATAATTTAACCAAAAAATCTATTGTTTCTAACATTTCTTTAGTATTTTCTTTACTTATAAATATTTCATTAGCAATATAAGCTTCTTCATCTATTCCAGAAATTATTATATTTTTGATATTATTTTTATTTAAACAGTTATATAAATAATTATTCTTTACTATATTTAGTACTTCTTCTTTTGTCAAATTAAATATGCATCTTCTAGCTGGAGTACGTGTTTTCTTTTTTTCTAAATAATCATTTTCAATAACTAAAGCATTAGTATATGAATTATTTGCAAGTAAACACCTTTGATATCCTATTATTTTTCCCGATATAGGTGAAAAATAAGATTCTATTAATTCCTCTTTAAATATATATTTTTTAGTAAAAATTTCATTTTCAATAGGAATATATATTTTGCTTACATAATTAAAATCTTGAGATTTACTTTTTAATTTAATATTATAATCCTTATCTAATTTAATAAGCTTATTCATACTTCCCACCAATATAATTGTACAATAAATAATTTGAAAAAGCTATTTAAAACTTCTTAAAAAATCAAATAATTTAATTGCTATTTCCTTTGGCAAGAATTCATTTAAATCTTCTATACTTGCTTCTTTCATCTTAGCAACACTACCAAAATGATTTATTAACTTCTTTTTACGTTTTTCTCCAATACCAGGTATATCATCTAAAATACTACTAATGCTACCTTTACTTCTAATTGTACGATGATAGTTTATAGTATATCTATGAACTTCATCCTGCATTTTAGTTAAGTAGTGAAATACATTAGAAGTATGATCAAGTTCTAATATGCTAAGATCTTCTAAAACTAAATCGTTTGTTCGATGTTTATTATTTTTTTTCAATCCGCAAACATATATATTTAAATCTAATTTATCAAGAATTTCTTTACACGCTCTTATTTGATTTTCACCACCATCTACAATAATTAAATCAGGTTTTTCGCTAGATTCTCTTTTTATTTTTGAATATCTTCTTTCAATAACCTCTTTCATAGTATTATAATCATCATTTTTATCAATTAATACTTTATATTTACGATAATCTGCTTTCGAAGGATATCCATTTTTAAAAACTACCATTCCACTTACAGAAAAAGATCCAAACAAATTACTATTATCAAATAAATCAATTCTATTTAAATTTGGTAATTTTAAAAGAGTACGTAACTCTTCATTTGCTCCTTCAGTCATATATTCATTTTTTAAAATTAATTCAAGTTCATTTTCTAAGTTAATTTTACTATTCATAATAGCCATATCAATTAATTTTTTCTTTGGCCCTTTGCTAATTTTTAAAAATTTAGTATTAATAATCCCTTCCAGTATATTTGTATCAAAATCATTTGGTACCAAAATCTCTTTAGGAACTTCATGTTTGTTATAAAATGTTGCCAAATAATAGTCCAAATCATCATTTACATCACTAATTAAAGGGAAGATTTTAGCTTTACTTCCTACAAGCTTGCCATTTCTCAAATAAAATATACAAGTGCTTATATATCCTTTATCAAAATAATAACCAAATATATCTCTATTAATTAAATCATGAAGCTCTACTTTTTGCTTTGCCATAACAATATTAATATATTCTAATTCTTTTTTTATTTCTAAAGCTTTTTCAAAATTCAAATTTTTACTATATTCCTTCATTTTATCTTCTAATTTTTTTACAAGTATCTTGTCATTTCCATTCAAAAAAGATAAAATCTCTGTTTCAATTAGATTTAAATATTCTTTATCAATTTTTTTAGAACAATATCCTAAACATTCATTTATATGATAATATAAACAAAGATCCTTTTTAACTCCATCACACTTTTTTAAAGGATATATTCTATTAAGAAGATTAACTATTCTTCTTGCAGCTGTAGCATTCGGATATGGTCCAAATAATTTTTTATTATCTTTCTTTCTAATACTTAAATATCTACTTACCTTTAATTTCGGATATGGTTTACTTATATATTCTATATAAGGATAACTTTTATCATCTTTTAATAAAATATTATATTTTGGATTAAATTCTTTTATTAAATTTATTTCAATTATAAACGCTTCTAACTCAGATGATGCTACTATATAAGTAAAATCTGCTATTTCAGAAACCATCTTAGCAGTTTTACCTGTTTGTACTCTATTAAAATAAGATGATACACGCTTTTTTAAATTCTTAGCTTTACCAACATAAATAATAACTCCATCACTATTACGCATTTGATATGAACCTGGAAGGCTCGGTACCAAAGATAATTTATCTTTAAACATAAATATACCTCCTCTTTCTTATAGTATATATCTTTTTTACTAAAATAAAAAGCGATTATAAAGTTGGTTCTTTATCTTCGCTTAATTGTTGTAGGTATTCTTCTACACAATTATTATATTGTTCTACACAATTATTATATTCTTCTACACACACTGCATCACTTTTAGGCCTAATCATTTTTAATTGTTTCTTTAAACGTTCTAGTTCTGGTTTAATTTTAGTAAGTTTATCTGTATCTTCTGCTAGTAGTTCTTTATAATGTTCTTGGTCTTTAATTATTGATTGTTCTTCCCTGGTAATATCAATAATATTGCCGTATGCTTGGCCAGTTTCTAAAGGCCCAATAATAAAATATAACATAGTTTTCACACAGAATCCAGCTAAGAGCGCCTTAATAACTAATGTCATAATATATTGTGTTGCCATATTATTAACATCAAAATATTTGTTTAAATTTGATATGGCAATACAACCAATAGCTGTAGCAATAACAGTAGTAAGATGGATTTTGTCTGCTTTTCTTATTTTATTTATTTTGTATGTTTTACTATTACTTAAATTATCTAATTTTTCTTTACTGTTTGATAAAGATGTATCACAAAATTCTACTTCATTTTCTAAAGCTCTTTGTTCTCTAGCAAAAACTTCAACTTTATTTTCAAGTTCTAATATTTCTTTAATTTTATCTTTGACATCACTATCATCTTTCATTTCGCCAATATATTCTATTTCTCTTACTTTTCCATTATCATCTGTTACAATAAATCTTCCATCACCTAATCCTGCAAATTCTACGTTCATAGGCATTCCCTCATTTCCAATTTAATATTATAACTTTCTACTAATTTACTTGTCAATAAAAATCAAATTAAGTTATAATATTTTTAGGTGAAATAAAATGAAACTAATTAATACTTATACTTTAGATGTTAAAAAATCTAAATTTATTGCTTATTATTATGAAATAAATAACAAAGAAGAAATAAAAGAAATACTTAATAATTTAAAACATGAACACAAAAAAGCTAGACACATTCCTTATGCTTATAAAATAGATACATTAGAAAAAAAGAGTGATGATAAAGAACCGAATGGTACAGCAGGTCTTCCTATTTACAATGTTATCTTAAATAATAACTTAAATCATATTTTAATTGCCATAGTAAGATATTTTGGTGGTACTAAGTTAGGAGCAGGAGGACTTTTTAGAGCTTATGGGACAAGTTCTAAAGAAGTCATAAAAAAATAAAGTAACAACTACTTTATTTCACTTAAAATATGTTCTAATTCTTCTTTTGTTTTAAATCCAACTTCTTTTCTATATTCTATCCCATTTTTAAAAAATATAACTGTTGGGATACTCATAATACCATACTTTATAGCCAAATCTTGATGCGTATCAGTATTAACTTTAATAATATTTATATTATCTAAGCTTTCAAGTACTTTACCAAGCATTTTACAAGGCCCACACCAATCAGCATAAAAATCAACAATATAAATACCATTTTCTATAACTTTTTCTAAATCTTCATTTTCTAAATATTTAATCAATTTAATCCCTCCTTAGTAAATTTAGTTATTATCTCACTAATGTCATAACTAAATTTATTTTTTTCATTCACTTTTTTGATAGCATCACTACTAACAATATCATATTTAAGTAATACTTCTATAGCTTTATCATTAGCCTCTTTTTGATTTGAAGTTAAACTTTTATTAATAATTTTAAATTCATTTATTGCAGCCAATTGATTCTTTAAAACATCTTTTATAACTGGAGTCTCAGTAAGCATTTTATGATAAAGTTTACTATTATTTACCAAATCTAAATTAATACTAAATATTGATAAAACTATTAAAATGACAAGCACAAAAATATAATATTCAATAAAGCTTATTATTGCTCCTAAAATTTTAGAAGGCAAAGCCAAAACTAATGTAACTTTAAGTACAGTATCTATTATCCCAGATATTTTAATTATTATTCTAAGTAATATTGATAAGATTGAAAATACAATCAAAAATGCAATACCTTCATAAAGAAGAATGTTAAGTGCTGTAAGTCCGAAATTAAAAAATGGCAAGTTAGTATAGAAGAACATTGATAAAGGATTTTTTAAATAAAAAGCTAAAACTAATATCAAAATAGTTCCAATTAAAGAAATTAAGCTTCTTACCATTCCTTTCTTATAACCAACTATTGCTCCCATTATCAAAATTAAAATTATAGCTATATCTAATATATTCATTTAATATCTCCTCCATTATTTAAATTATATTATATAAAACGTGAAAATAAAAGAATTTTATGTTAGAATTTATTTTAGAGGTGATTTTTTTGACAATTGTATTTAAAGTTAGTGATAACATAAAAAAGAAAATGGTAGAATATTACAAGGATAATTTTAGAGAAAAGACTCCTCCTTATGCAATTTTTCAAGCAAAAGAAGCAGATACTATAATCACTTTATATGAAAGTGGTAAAGCCATGTTTCAAGGTATTAGTGCTGATATTGACGCCAATATTTGGGTAGATTTAGAAAAAAAAATAAATAATAAGGTCATTAATATTAATGAAGGTAAAGA
Organism: uncultured Erysipelotrichaceae bacterium; assembly: GCA_948444795.1. Lineage (GTDB taxonomy): Bacteria > Bacillota_I > Bacilli_A > RF39 > UBA660 > MGBC108787. The sequence continues at coordinate 26,723 of CAOJUX010000017.1, forward strand.
AAAGAAAAATAAATATAAGGAAGAGCTGAATCTTTATTACAGCATGTCAACTATTGGCTCAGATGAAGTAGGAACAGGTGATTATTTTGGACCTATTGTTGTGACCGCAGCATATGTAAATAAAGATAAAATTAACTTGATAAATGATCTAGGTGTTAAAGACTCTAAAAAACTAACTGATGAAAAAATTCTTAGTATTGCTCCTACTTTAATTAAAGAAATACCGTATGTATCTTATATTTTAAATAATACTGATTATAATACCTATCAAAATAAAGGCTACAATATGAATAAAATTAAAGCAATCCTTCACAATAAAGTTTTATATGAACTTACTCATAAAGAAGATTATGAATATGATAGAATTGTTGTGGATGAGTTTGTTTACCCTAGAAAATATTTTGAACATATTAGCGAAACTAAAGATAAAGTAACAAATATTGATTTTACCACAAAAGCAGAAAGTAAATGCGCTAGCGTTGCTGTTGCTAGTATAATTAGTAGATATATTTTTCTCAAAAAAATAGATGAACTATCTAATAGTCTTAATCTTGATATTCCTAAGGGAGCAAACGAAATTGTTGATCAAGTTGGAAAAGAAATAGTAGAAAAATATGGTTTTGAAAAACTTAATGAAATAGCGAAATTAAACTTTAAAAATACTGATAAAATAAAAGAATTAATGTAATAAACAAAAAATTCATATCATTCAATATGAGTTTTTTATTTATTTGGTGAGAGAACTATGCGAAAGGATTTTCCAACACTATAATTCCCAG
>CAOJUX010000018.1 GCA_948444795.1 uncultured Erysipelotrichaceae bacterium
AACCAGTAGCACCAGTAGCTCCCGCTAATCCTTGAATACCTTGAGGTCCAGTAGGTCCAGTAGGTCCGGTAGAACCTGTAGCACCAGTAGGCCCCGTAGGACCACCAGCAGGCCCCGTAGGTCCAGTAGGCCCCGTAGGACCTGTTATACTTCTTGTGCCACAACAACAACCACTAGAACTATGATTGCAAGCAAAATCATCTACTAATTTTTTTGCTCTTCTATAAGCATTGTCTTGATTGTTCATATATTTCCTCCTTTAATATAAGATATGGAAAAAAATATAATTAAGAAAGTGCTTTTAACTATTTATTCATCTTTTAAATTGTTAAGTTCATTATAAATTTTATTGACTGCATCCATCAGAAATTCAACTTCATCTCTTTGAGTCTGATTACTTTTATTAGTATGATCCCAAGGACCATTTCCACTTTTATTTTTTTTACTATTAATATTTATATTTTTATTTTCTATACGTCCTTCAATTAATTGTTGTTGTGCAGCATTAGTAGCTAAATATTGCCCAAGTAATAAAAACCAGTTACCCAAAGAATTTTGCTCATCAGCACTTAAATCTCCAACTAAAACAATACCAACTGCAATTGCTAAAAGATTATAAGTTGTAGGATGGATATTAGGAGGAAAATTGGCATTCATAAATAATCCCCCTTTATTAAAAATCTATTCAAATATTTATGTTTATAGTCCCAAAAATAGACATTTATTCATATAATAAACTAGAAAATTTAGGAGGTAATTTATGACTTTAAATGATTTAGAATTAAATGAAAGTGCTATAGTTAGGAGAATAAATGGAAGTGAATCTTTTGTAAACAGGCTTATTAATATTGGTTTTTCTCTAGATACAGAAATTAAATGTGTACTTATAAGTCCATTTAAAAATCCAAAAGCATATTTAATTAATAATATTTTAATTGCAATTAGAAATGAAGATGCAAAAAATATTGAGGTATCATATGAATAAAATAGATATTATTTTAGTTGGAAATCCTAATGTAGGCAAATCCACATTATTTAATACATTAACTGGTTTAAAGCAACATACAGGAAATTGGACTGGAAAAACAGTGGAATTTGCTAAAGGAAATATGGAATATAAAAATCATTCTTTAAATTTTATTGATCTACCAGGAACTTATTCACTTAATAGCTATTCAAAAGAAGAAGAAGTAACTAATGATTATATAGAAAGTAATAATTATGATTTAATAGTAGTAGTTTTAGATGCTATTACTATAAATAGGGGACTTATTCTTGCCCTTGATGTTTTAAAAAAAAATAACAAAGTTATAATATGTGTTAACTTAATTGATGAAGCTATTAAAAAAGGTATATATATAAATTTTAATAAGCTTAGTAAAACTTTAGAAGTTCCTGTAATTCCAATATCAGCCAAAAATAAAAAAGGAATAGATAATTTGCTAGATAAAATAATAAATTTTGAAAGTAAAAAAAATAGTGTAAATTATAATGAATTTAATATTGTAAATATTGTAAAAGAAAATGTCAAATATACGCAATCTGTATATGATGAAAAAACAAGTAAAATGGATAAAGTACTTACTAGTAAATTAACAGGAATACCTATAATGATAGCATTATTATTCTTTATTCTTTGGATAACTATTTATTTATCAAATTTTCCCTCAAATTGGTTATTTAATTTCTTTAATTATTTAGAAAATATTTTAGAAAAAATATTAAGTACTTTAAGATTTTCTTCTTTAGTAAGTAACTTACTTATACAAGGAATATACAAAACCGTAACATGGGTTATTTCCGTAATGCTTCCTCCAATGATTATATTTTTTCCTTTATTTACTCTTTTAGAAGATTATGGGCTTCTTCCTAGAATTTCTTTTAATATGGATCATTTATTTTCAAAATGTAATACATGTGGCAAACAATGTCTTACTATGTTAATGGGTTTTGGGTGCAATGCTGTAGGAGTTACAAATGCTAGAATAATTGAATCTAAAAAAGAAAAAATAATTGCTATATTAACTAATGTTTTTGTCCCTTGTAATGGTAGATTTCCTACTATAATTGCTATGATTAGTATATTCTTTGTCAGTGTAAATAATATGTTTTTAGCATCAAGTTTAAGTGCTTTGTTATTAACATTAATAATTATCTTTAGTATTATAATAACTCTTTTAGTATCAAAAATATTATCAAAATTTTTATTTAAAAATTATAAATCTACATTTATTTTAGAATTGCCTCAATATCGAAAACCTAACATTTTAAGTGTCATTACTCATGCTATCTTTGATAGAACATTATTTATTCTGGGCAAAGCTATATCTATTTCTGTACCTGCTGGTATTATTATCTATTTATTTGCCAATCTTTATATAGGAGATACTAATTTATTAAACTTTTTAGCTATAAAATTAAATAGTATAGGAAATTTTATAGGTATAGATGGAATGATAATTTTAGCCTTTTTACTTGGATTTCCTGCTAATGAAATAGTTATTCCCATATTATTAATGGGATATTTAAAAACAGGTAATTTAATTGAATATAATAATTTAGAAACTTTAAAAAATATATTAGTAAATAATAATTGGAATCTACTTACAGCAATAAATTTTGTTATTTTATGTTTATTTCATTTTCCTTGTTCAACAACATTTATAACTATAAAAAAAGAATTAAAAAGTAACTATTGGAGTATTATTTCATTATTTCTACCATTAATAATAGGTATAATACTTTGTTTAATAACTAAAACTTTATGGCAGCTATTTTTATAGTTGTTTTTTTTTACAACAATGATATAATTTTATTATGCCAATTTAGTACAGTGGTAGTACAGATGCATGGTAAGCATCAGAGGACAGTTCAATTCTGTCAATTGGCACCATTGAGCAATCTATTCTAACTTTTGTTAGATTTAAACATATAGTATCAACTTCAGGAAGAAGTTGATTTTTTGCATTTAAGGAAAGAAAGGAATAGATTCTAATGAGGTTAGAAATTTGAAAAAGAAAATCAAAACTCATGATGATAGAATTGAAGAATTAGAGTATAACTTAAATGAAGCCAATGACACTATTTATGAGTTAGAAGATAAAGTATCAAAATTAGAAGAAACTTTAAATTACTTTAAAGAATTATGAAATAAATTTATTAAATTCTTACAAGATAAATTCTTCTCTAGCAATAAATATGATGATGTTATAAATGAATTATGAAGAAATAATTGATGATAATGAAATTAAAATAATACAAAATAATAATAAAAATAACGATAAAAGTGATGATTTTGAAAGATAGATATGTTAAAATAATTAAGTAATTAAGGGAGGTTTAATATTTATGAAAAAGGTATCAGAATTAGTCCAAAGAATAGAGAATCATTATGTTAGTGATGATTGTATTCAAATAATGGCTTCATATAAAAATTAAATGACAATTTTTAATAAAGATGGCATTGTATTTTCTCACAATGTGGACTCACATATTGCAATTAATAAATATATGGAAGATGAAAGAAGAAAACAATTTCCATATTCAAATATTCCAACTCATTATTCGAAGATTGGGTTATTTGGAAAAATTAATTTTGCAAACCAATTATTTGACTTTGAAGTCCTTATATAAGAGTTGGTGATGGCTCAATTATTGAAAGTTTTGCAGTTAAAGACCAAGACATGGCATTATTAATTAATAGAGTTATAAGTGGCACCAAAAAAACTAATTATGTAACACGAGAAGAATTGGAAGAATTATATACAAAATCAAATAATAAATTTATTTTACATTTAGAAGCCCCAAAATATGTTGGTGAAGAAACATTAAGAATTGCTAATTTTCAACCATTTGCTAGCGAAGAAAAAATTCGTGATTTTATAGAAAAACAAATTATTAATGGTGTTAAAGATTTTAGAAATTATGTAAAAGATTATCCATGCTCAATTGTAGGCAATTATTTATTAGAACATCCAGTATTTTTGGATTATGTAGAACAAAGTATTAATAATTTTGATTTAACAAATATGAAATTTAATATTCCTCTTAAAGGTAATAGAGCAATAATTGTAAGAACAGACGTAAATGACATGTCTATTCAATATGTTGAAGCCAATTTTGTAAGTGTAAACAATTATAGAGTTGATATTATAGATTTACCAGTTAATAAATATACATTAGAACAATTAAGACACTTATCACCTTCGATATTAAAAACAAAAGAACCAAAAATACCTTTAAGATTAAATCCAGGTGTAACTAAGCAAGATATTCAAGAAGCAAAACAAATGGTTAAAACTTTAAGAAAGTAGCGAAATTATATTTGCTACTTTTTCTATCATTTGTTAGAATATTAGTAGAAATTGATGCAAGAGTTATGTATTAATTCCTAATTTTGCGAAAAATTTGTAGATAACAACAACCTATCGCACCAGATTGATAGGAAACTCGAACTTTCTATATTTTGGAGAAATTTGAGTTTTAATATACCTAAAATTACGGTAGAATATTTATAGAAAACTAATTGATTTATGTCAATTTAGTAAACCACTTGTAATTTGAAAAAATAAAATAACGATTATTACTCTACAAAATGTAGAGAGTTTATCATTTTGTATTATGATATAATTAATTTGGTGATGAAAATGAATTTGGGAAATCGAATAATAGATTTAAGAAAAAGAAAAAAATGGACTCAAAATGACTTGGCGAATAAAATTTTTGTTACAGATAAAACAATTTCAAGTTGGGAATCTAATAGGACAGAACCTAGTTTAGAAACTATTATTAAATTAAGTGAGTTGCTTGAGTGTAGTGTTAGTTATTTAATTTATGGAAATACAAAGAAAAATGATATAGAAACTGAAATAAAAATAAAACTTTCAAAAAACGAATTTCACGAAATAGAAATTTTTATGAAAAATAATGCTAAATTTCTAAATGAAAGCAAACAGTTTGATACATATTATCAACCAATCCATAGAAAATTTTTAAAAGGTGGTAAAGAAATAATAAATGAATGGCTTAGGATAGGAATAAGGGGTAATAAAAAAATATTAAATTATAAAAATTGGTATAATAATATGTATTGTGATGAATATGAAGTCGAAATAGATAATGAAAATAATTTAGATAAGATTCTTAAAGTTTTGGGTATGGAAGAAATTGCAATAGTTAATAAAACAAGAAATACATATTTTTATTTAAATAAATATGAAATTGCATTAGATTATGTAGAAAATTTAGGATATTTTATAGAAATAGAAGTTAAAAATTATAATGAGAGTGTTATGAACGAATATGATAAATTACTTAAACTTGCTAAAGATTTAAATTTAAATTTAGATAGCATTGATAAAAGAGGATATCCCTACCACATTATTTATAGTTCTAAATAAGATAGATGAAAGAATATTGAAATTAAGAAAAAACTTTAAATAGTATATTCATCTGGCAAAAAATTTTATTGATTACTTACTTTAGCAAAAAAAGTTTGAAATAACTTTCTTACTAGCACTATATAATAAATTAAAAGTTATTTAACATCCTTATAAAGTACACCAATTGATAGGAAACTTTAATTTTTTGGGTATTAATAGAAAACAGATTGTATTTACTATTTATTTATTTTTTGATACAATTTGGTAGAAAGAAGGAAAAGAAAATGAAATTTAAAAAAATACTATCAAAATCTATTATATTTTTATGTACATTATGTTTTATTACAGGCTGCACTAAAGAAAAATTAGATGAAAATTCAAAAGAAGAAGTGAAAGGCAATTGTTCTATAGTAGAATGTATGAAAAAAATTGAAGCAACAAATACTATTGAAGAAATTAATGATATTGTAGGATTTGAATCTATTACAGATGCTATGATTGGAAGTGATCCAATTTGGAAGTTTGATTCTAAAAATTGGATAAGTTTCAAAACAAATAGTAATGATGATATTACAATTCAAGCAACAATTGATAAAGAAAGTATAAAAAACGACAAAATAAACCTACCAGCATCAAGTGATTTGCAAAAAGATTTAGATAATGGTTCATTCACTTATGAAGAACTTGTTGAGAAAGTTGGAGGAGATGGAACGTTAACAAGTATATCAAAAAGTGCACTTAGTTATACCTGGGTAGATAAAACAGGGCAAAGATTAGGAGCAACTTTTAATAACAAAAGTGGTAAATGTACTGTCGCTAGTTATAGATAATATAAATTAAACAGATAAAATAATAATCAGTTAAGGGAGTTTTTCAGAGTGAATATAGAAGAATTTTTAAATACTTTTAATGATATAATACCTTTTAAATTTCAATTGAAGATTGGTGGTGCAAAATCCAAATCAATAATTTCTAACAAAGAATTAATTTCATCCCAAAATTGGAAAGGAAAAAGCTGTCCTTTTTATAAAAAAAATTTATTAGAAAAAAATATTGATTATATTCCACTTGAAAAATTAAATTTACCTATTGAATTAACAATTCAATGTTCTTATCCCCACACTTTAAAATGGGAAAAAAAGTCTAAATCAACTAATAAAGAACAAACTCATTTTCAAGTAAGAATCTTAAGTGAGGATAATAGTAGGCAATTAGGATATCTATCAATTTATTTAACGCCTGCTGGTGATATTGATCATAAACTTTGTAGTTTTTCTAATGAGAATGGAACTCATAAAATTATTCAATCAATTAATTATAGTTATGATGAACAAACAAAAAAAGTTATACCAACAGAATATTTAAGTTTTATTTTTTATAATTTAGAAACAGAATTAGAAGAAAAGCTTTCTTTTTATAAAGTGGATGGAATTTTAAAGTGTATAACAATTAATAAACAAGGATTAAAAAATCATGGTGTTAGTATAGTTTGGACAGATAATAAAATAAAAGAACAACAAGAGTTTTTTTCTAGATTTTGTAACAACGCTAAAGTTCAGCACGCAACGCCTTTAGCATGTGATATGACAAACTATATTATAAATAAAGACTTTACTAGTAAATTAGAAAGAATAAAAGAGTTGCTAAGAATTCTATCATATGAAAATAATTCTAAATATAATTTTCATTATGATTATGATAAATTAAGAGAGGAAATTGAATATTTATCAGATCCTAAAAACGATATTTTTAGTGGCTTTTATGGAGAATATATTGGCAATACTATTATTAAATCAGACTCTAAATTAATTTTAGTTGTAGAAACACTAAAAGATAATTATCATTATTTTACAAGTGTGGACATTACTAGTACTGATGCTTTTGATGTTGATTTCGATTTTGAAAGATATAGTGGTAAATCATATTATCAAGCGATAGAAAAATCAAATAAAATACCAATATTTAGAGTAAAAATTGAAAATGGTGAAGAAGTATTAATTCCATTAGGAAATAAAATTACTGATGATGAAATAAAAAATTATGAAAAATTCAAATCATATTGTATTGAAGATTTTGGCATTATAGAAAATAAAAAAATGGCAACATTGTCTTTAGATAAATACTCTAATAGAGAACGAGAACAACAATTAAAAAAATATAAAAAATAACATAAAATTAATATTAATAATATAGAAAAATAATATGTGTTTGATAAGTAATATAATTTAGTAGAAAAAAGGAGATTAAAATTAATGAAAAATAAAGCTGCTTTTATGTGGACTATTACTGCAATATGTTTGATTTTGACTATAGTATTTTGGTTTTTAATGAATAAAAAAGAAGTAAAATATGAAGAAGTTTCAGCAACAGTTATAAATACTTCTAGTAAAGAAATAATAAATAAAAATACTAAAAATAAAACAACATTTTATGAAGTTAAAGTGGAATATAAAGGAAAAGAATATGCATTACAAAATGTTCATGGTCTTGCAGGATATTATAAAGGGAAAAATGTCAAGGCATTATTATCTAATGATATATTATATGCAAATATTGAAGGAATAAAATCTTCATCTCCTATAGCAATTATTTATTTTATATTTTTGTTTGGAACTTTTGGAATGTTTTTTGCATCAGCCACCTATATGTCAAAAAATAAAAAGTTAAATCGTAAAGAAAGAAGTGAGTGAACTTGAAATATGATAGTAATAAGTTGCCGGATTTCTTTTCAGTTAGAAATTATGAGCAAATAGATTATTCATTAGAAGGCATGGAAGAAAAGAAGTGTTATTGTTTTTTTGATAATGGATTTAGCTCTAATATTATTGAACCAAATAAAAGAGATATAAAATTTATATGGGATGGATTTATATTACTGGTAGATTCTGATATAACAATAGAAAAAATTAAAAATGGAATAGATCTATTTGACAGCAGGTTAATAGCATTACAAAGAACAAATTTGTTAGGTCAAAAGTTTAATAGTAATGAAGTAAGACAATATATTATTGAACAACTTCAGAAAAAAAATATTGAATTTGAAATAATGAAAGATACAAAAAAAATAGATGGATACCCATCAAAATGTGATTTATGGTCTACTAGAGACATATCAGTCTTATTAGATGCTATTGAATGTGCTGGTTTAGGAGAGGCATATTATTTTAAAAATTCTAATTTTGAATATGAAATATCTTTCAATGAATCTAAAATACCTAATTTTATTTATAGTCATCTTGGAGCAATTGTTTTACGAGGTGAAAATAGTATAGCTATTTCTAGATTAATATGTAATAATCAAAAATTACAAGAATATTTAGAAAGTGTTGTAGGTAGTGAAATGTTATACTCATATATAGAGGGTAAATTTTTACCAGGAACATCTTCTGTAAAAATGAAAAATAAAATTAGTAAATAAATAATATTTATATTAATATTATCAGTTTTAAGAGGCTATATAAGAAATTATATAGTTTTATTATATAGCAATCGGAAGATAGCTATCTATAAAACCACGTGCTATGCACGTGCGAGCCGAAGAGCAGGGGCGGTGTAAAAAAAATTTAGCTCTCCTTTTGATATAATAAATTTGGTCTGTCAGATGCCAAAAATAAAAATCAAAAGGAGAGCTAAATTTATGAAAAAAGTAAAAATAAATGATGAGATGAGCAGTTTATCTCATATGAAATGGAATTGTACATATCATATTGTATTTACACCAAAATATAGAAGAAAGGCAATTTATCATAAACTGCGAAGTGATATAGGAAAGTATTTGCGAAGATTATGCGATTATCAAGGAGTAGAGATAATAGAAGCAAATGCCTGTCCAGATCATATACATATGATGGTTAAAATACCACCCAAATTAAGTGTATCAAAATTTATGGGATACTTAAAGGGAAAAAGTAGTCTAATGATATTTGAGGAACATGCAAATTTAAAATATAATTATGGAAACAGACATTTTTGGGCAGAAGGGTATTTTGTAAAGTACGGTGGGTATTAATAAAAATACATTAAAAAAATATATCTAAGAACAAGAAACAGAAGATAAAATTCAAGATAAACGAAGTATGAAAGAATATAAAGACCCGTTTACAGGTAAGTAAGAGTGACAAAGGCAATTGGCAGACTAAAAAAGCCACCAAATGGTGGCCGCCAGTAACCGGCCTTATAGGCCTTAGCGAAATACCACGTCTTGAAGGCGTGGATTTTTATTTTTTTAATAAAAGATATTAAAAATTCTAATTTTTATAAACATTTATTATATTTATTTTTTTGGTTTTAGAATTAAATATAATAAAACTATAATATTTATATTAGATTTGAAAGGGGAAAATATGAAAAATAATAATAATAAATTTAGTTTAAATTTTTTAGTTCCAGTAGGACCAACCGGACCAACAGGACCAACGGGTAAGCAAGGACCAGTTGGAGCAGCAAATTTAGAAGAATTAGTGTTTATTCAATATAATAATTCTTTTAATCCAGGATTGCTCACTATTTTTAGTAATTATATTTTACCAGATAACTCAACTATTTTTAGTATCAACAAAAATGAAGTTACGATTAATGAACCTGGTAATTATGAATATACACTTTGTGGGAAATTAAATGGCAATGTAACAATTAGTATACAATCAGTTGATTCAAATGGAACTTTAGTCAATTTAGAATCCATTAATTCAATCACAAAATCAATGTTATTTTCAAAAACAAAAATTTTACAAGTAAAGTCTAAGCAAAGCATTCATATTTTATTTTTTTCAAATGAAAATAATGCAAATGTTGAACCTTTAAAATTATTGATTAAAAAACTTCCTTTTTAATGGAAATATCAATCATTATAGAAAAATGTATATAAATTACTAAGAAAGGAGAAATATATGAATCAAAATAATAAAACATATGTAATCGATTTTGTAATTCCAGCAGGTCCAACTGGCCCACAAGGAATCCAAGGTATCACAGGTCCAACTGGACCATCTAGTTTAAGTGCTCTTCTTTTTGCTGAATTTATCGCATCTTCTAAAGAAGGCGATTTAGAAATTTATAAAAATATTATTTTACCAAATAATTCAAATGTTTTTGTCAGTAAAAACAATGAAATAGATATTAATGAACCTGGTAACTATGAATTTACTATTAGTGGAGTATTAGGAGGGCTTTCTCCCGATGAATTATTATCAATAAATATGATAGTAACAAGTGAAGATGGTAATAGTTATAATGTAATGCTAGCGTCTATTTTAGCTGATACAAAACAAGAATATTTTTCACAGACAATGTTAATAACATTTCGTCAAAAGCAAACAATTAAGATATTTTTTAGAAAAGATAATTTTTATAATTCAGCTATTGAATCAGTATCATTACTTATAAAAAAAATATTCTAAAGATTAAAATTAGTAAATATAAGATTAACAACTTCATAATGGCAAGTATACTTTATGAAAATACTTTATCTAAAGAACAATATATGATTTTAAAGTTATTGACTTATTATAAAATTTACAGACAAATCCATAGCGCTTCTACAAGCGCTTGTTTTATCTAAACTATTAAGCATTACAAAGTCATGTATCGTTCCTTTAAGTTGAATTTGAGTTACATTAACTTTTGCTAACATTAATTTTGTTGCAAAATTATATCCATCACATCTTAAAACATCTGCTTCACCATTTATAATTAAAGTAGTAGGGAATTCTTTTAAGTTTTCTATAGAAGCTTTTAAGGGAGATGCTAAAATATTTAATCTATCTTCTTTATTGGGAACATATTGATCCCAAAACCATTCCATAGCTTTTTTGGTTAAATAATATTCTTTACCAAATACTTCATAGGATGGTGTATTAAAGTCAGAATTAGTAACTGGATAGTACAATAAAACTTTAGCAATTTTTGGACCATTTTTATATTTTGAAAGTAATGTTAAACTTGCAGCCATATTACCGCCAGCACTATCACCAGCTATTATAATCTCATAATTTTTAATATTTAAATTAGCATTACAAAGAATGAAAGGTATATTACATAATATTTTAAAACATTCTAAAATTGCTATAGGAAATATAGCTTCAGGAGCTCTAGTATATTCTGGGAAAATAACAATTGAATTTGTTCTAAAAGCTAGCTCTCTTACTAGTTTCTCATGTGTATGAAAACTTCCCATCGTCCATCCAGCACCATGAATATAAAAAATAATTTTTTTAATCAATTTAATTTTTTCAGGAATAACTAAATATACAAATATATTTTTATTATCACTAATATTAAATTTGATTTTTTTTATTTCAACTGGATACATATAAATTGGCTTATTTTGTAATTCTTCTAATTTTTCTCTAGCAACATTCACAGGAAGTTCATATAAACATGGTTGATTTTTAGTACTATTAATAATTGTCTCGCTATTTTCATCTAAAATAATTTTATTTTTCATTAGTTAACCTTTCTATACTAAATCTTATGCTTGTATAAAAAATAAATGTGATTTATTTATGATTTACAAAATTTTGTTAAGTATATATAATATTATTAAACATGATAAAAAAAGTGTTTAATATTTATTAAATTTTAATTTTTTAGGAGGTATTATTTTTCTTATGAAAAAAGTAATAATTGGTATTGTCGCAAAAAATAATTTTGAAAATTCTATTCGACCTAATACTTTTATAAGAAGTGAATTAAAACAAGCAATATTTGACAATAATGCTATTGCTATTGGTATACTTCCAACAAACGTAAAAAAAGTATTTGCTAATAATAGTGATTATATTTCGTTAAGTCAAAAAGAAAAAGAAGACTTAATAACTCAATTAAATTTATGTGATGGCATCATATTATAAGGTGGAGACTATTCCAATGAATATGAAGTTTTTATAGCTAAATATTGCTATGATTTTAATAAGCCATTTTTAGGAATTTGTGCAGGTATGCATAATATAACCAGATCAAGAAATGGTATTATTGACAAAATTGGGACTTTAAAACATAAAAGCGAAAATGAATATTTACACGAAATTATAATTGAAAAAGAATCTTTATTGTATAAAATAATAAAAAAAGAAAAAATAATGGTTAATTCTAGACATATTAAATGTACTAAAGATGCCGTTGATTTAAAAATAGTTGCATATTCACTTGATAATATTCCAGAAGCTATAGAAGATAAAAATAAAAGGTTTTATTTAGGAGTACAATTTCATCCAGAAAGTCTTTACAAAAAAGATAAAAATATGAATAATATATTTAAATATTTTATAAAGGAATGCGAAAATAATAAAAATATATAATAATTATTCAAAATAAAAAATGTTAGTCATTTTTATGCCAACATTTTTATTAATACTTTATAAACTAAATATTTCTACTTTTCTTAAATTCTTCTATTCTTTTATTGTATTTATTAGCTATTTTTATAAAATCAGGAGAATAAAGATTAAAATTAATTTCAATATTACTATTATCTACATTTTTTATATTAATACCGGAAAAATTTCTGCCCATCATTGACCTAATGGTATAAAATATAGTAGGCCCCATAGTTTCATGTTCTAAAAACACATCTAAAATATCATTCAGTAGTTTATCAAAAAATATTAAACAATGATCAAAAGTTATATCTAAATTTAGTTTCTCACTTAAATCTTTTTCGGGAATATAAATATAAAGAACTAACATATTTTGATTACTATATTTTTCGTAGCCAAAAGTCATCCTACCAGAATAAATTGCTGGTTCAGATAAAATATTAATTATGTAATCTATAATTAAATGGGACTTTTCTTTAGATAAAATTTCAGCTTCTGCTTTTTTCAAATATATCACCACCAATTAAAAATGTATTTTAAATCAAAATAATAGTAAAATCAAGATATTTATTGTAAAATAATGATAAGTATTATAATAGAAAGGGTGATTAGAATTATGAAGGGTAAGAAATCAGCATTACTTTGGAGTGTTATTCATTCAATTGGAGATACAATAGAAGAAAATGTTCTTTTAAAGTTTAATGAATCTAAATATTTATTTTACTTGAATTTAACAATTGGTATTTTTATAGGATTTTTTTCTTTGTTTAATCATATAGAAATGTCATTAATTTCTTTTCTGGTTATTATTATCTATTCTCTTGCTATGGTTGGTGGAGACTTTTGCTACATGAAAGCAATCCAAACATTACCATTAGGACTCGCTAATTTAATTGATTCTGGTAGTTTATTCTTAATATTATTGTGTGATATTTTTTTAGGATATATTAAGCCCAAATTAATATTTTTAATATTATTTTTAATATTTTTTATAGCTATTTATATTTTTTCTTATGAAACAAATAAAATGAAAAATGAAATAACAAGAAAAAAAATAGACTTAAAAAATATATTTATTTTAATTACTGCAACTATTTTTTACACTTCTGAACCGTACTTTTTAAAGCTTGCTAATAGCAAAGGAGCTAATGAATATGGAATTAATTTAATATTTTATTTAATAGCAATACCAATTTACTATATTTTATATAAAAGAGAATATAATAAAAAAGAAATAAAAAATATAGAAAACAAAGATAAATCTATATTTTTAAGATATATATTATTACTTGGATTAATCTATGCTATTACTAGTATTTTGACTACTTGGGCTTATGATACAGGAACTCCAACCTTAATTAATTTAATTATGAAATTACAACTATTTTTTGTAGTAATCATTTCTGTTATCAGAAAAACAGATAAAATGAATATTAAAAAAACTATATCTTTGATTGTAGGAGTCATCTGTATTATTATAATGACTTTATTAAGTTAAATAAAAAAGAATTGGTAAAATAATAAAAGAAAAACCAATTCTTTTTTTATATGCGTTATTCATTTTAGAAAGGTAAATTTATAACTCATATTCAAAAAATAATATAACAGAAAAATGAATAACACAAGATATTATTATAAAGACTAAAATAAATAAAGCAAGAGAATAATTCGTCATATTTTGAAAGGTGTAAATTATATTATTATTAATTGAATTATGAATGATAGGTATATTACTGATGATGGAACTGGTAATTATGAAGAAAGAGTTAAATTAGTTAGAGCAACAGGGATAGGAAATATACCATGGGATAATATAGCAAATTATCCATATGATGTAATGATTGGACAACAGCGACATTAAAAACACTATTAAATGAAGAACTTTATTATAAAAATGAAGGAGAATATAAAAAACTTGGAATAGGTTTGACAGATACCGCTAAAAATCAAATAAGTGATGCTGTATGGTATTTAGGAGGATATAATGATTTTTAACCTTTGAACAGACCTATAATTATGAACTAGGAAATCAAGTATATGGTAGTAATAAAAAAAGCCAGAAAGGACAAGTAGGATTGATATATCTGAGCGATTATGGTTTCTCAACTACAACCATAGTTAGTAATAATTTTGAAGGAGATTGTGCGAATAATAGTTAGATATATCAAAGTAATTATAATAATTATGATACAAAAGTTTCAGGCACATCTAATGATATGTGAACAATCTTTCCCCATTCTAATTACGTATATTATACGATATATGTGAATAATATGGGAAATGCCACAATCTGTCAGCACCCAGGCTCTATTTATATTGGTGTAAGACCAGTAGTATATCTAAAATCAAATGTCCAAACAACCGCTGAAGATGGCACAAAAAATAACCCATATATTTTAGAATAAATAAAAAATTTACCAAAAAAGTATTTATAAACTAATATGATTTGAGATGAACAAATCATATTTTTTATGATATACTATTGATGATAAAAAAATTAAGTGAGGAAATATATGAAAAAATTTAAAATAATATTAATATCAATATGTCTGCTATTAATAAGTGGATGTAATAATAATGAAATTTTAGGAGATGAAGAAATGTACGAAAATATAAAATATAATGAAACTACAAAAATAACTGATAAAGTAGAAATTACTATAAGTGAAGATAAAAAAATATTAATTGAACTTTATAAAGATATAGCACCTATATCAGTTAAAAATTTTCAAAAACTAGTCAATGAAAAATTTTATGATGGAGTTATATTTCATCGTGTAATTAATAATTTTATGATTCAAACTGGTGAAAATTCACAAAAAGAGGCTAAAACTATAAAAGGTGAATTTAAATCTAACGGTATAGAAAATAATCTGTCACATGAAAGAGGTATAGTTTCTATGGCTAGAACCAACATTAAAGATTCTGCAAGTAGTCAATTCTTTATTGTCCAAGCAGATTCAACTTATTTAGATGGTGAATATGCAGCTTTTGGTAAAGTAATCGCTGGTATGAATGTAGTTGATGAAATAGCAAAATCTGCAACTGATAGTAATGATAAACCACTTAAAGATATAAAAATAGAGAAAATAAGATTTATAAAGGTGATAGAAAATGAATAAAAAAGATTTAGCAGATTTAATATTTCCAGATATTACTAAAACAATAGAAGATTATGAAAAAGAATATCCTGAAAGAAAACTCAAAGAAAATGCTAAGGTAACGCGTTTTGCACCAAGTCCTACAGGATTTATGCATATAGGTAATTTTATGGCAGTTTTAATTGATTATGTTGTAGCAAAATCAAGTGAAGGCATATTTTATTTAAGAAATGAAGATACTGATAAGTCTCGAGAAGTAAAAGGAGCAGTAGAGTATATTCGTCATATTTTAGAAACTTATAATCTTAATCCTGATGAATATGAATATCGTGATTTAAATGAAACTAAAGGAGATTACGGGCCATATATTCAAAGTGAAAGAATAGAAATATATCACACATTTATTAAACATTTATTAATAGAAGGAAAAGCATATCCTTGTTTTTTAACCCAAGAAGAAATGGATTTTATAAGAGAATCTCAAGCTCGTGATAAAAGAAGAATAGGAATATATGGTAGATATGCCAAATATCGTAATTTAAGTGTAGAAGAAGCTATAGAACGCATTAAAAAAGGTGAAAAATACACTATTAGATTAAAAAGCCCAGGAGATTTTAATCGTAAATTTAAATTTAATGATTTAGCAAACGGTGAAATGGAATTTCCCGAAAATGATATTGATACCCCTATTATGAAATCTAAAGATAGGCTACCTACATATCATTTTGCCCATTTAGTAGATGATCATTTAATGCAAACAACACATGTAGTGCGAGGTCAAGAATGGATTAGTTCTATTCCAATTCATTATGAACTTTTTAAAACTTTTGGTTTTAAAATGCCTAAATATATTCATATTCCTTTAATCCAAAAAAAAGATGGTGAGAAAGTACGTAAAATATCAAAACGCCTAGATCCAGAAGCAAGAATGAGTTATTATGAAGAAAAAGGTTATCCTACTTATGCTATAATAGAATCAGTTATGACAATTATAAACTCAAATTATGAAGCATGGAGAGAAGGCCATCCTAATAGTCCTTTTACTGATTTTCCTTTTTCTCCTAAAAAAATGTCTTCTAGTGGAGCTCTATTTGATTTAGATAAATTAGATAATATTTCTAAGAATTATATTAGTCATTTAACAAAAGAAGAAGTATATGAGGGAGTACTTAAATGGAGCCAAAAATATGATGAAGGACTATATAATATTCTAACTAAATATAAAGATTATTCGATGGATATATATAACATTGAAAGATGTCAAAAAAAACCACGAAAAGACTATACAAACTGGAGTGAAATAAAATCAAAAACTTGGTATATGTATGATGAATATTTTAAAAATATAAAATATGATTTTAAAGATTATAATATTGACGATGTAAGAAAAATTTTAAAAACTTATATTAATAATTATTATAATGAATTTGATACTGAAGAACAATGGTTTAATAATATAAAATTATTATGTAATGAATTTAACTATGCTACTAATATAAAAGAATATAAAGAAAATAAAGAAAAATACAGTGGTAGTGTAATTGATGTAACTAACATGATTAGAATTGCTTTGACATCTTTAGATATGACACCAAATCTTTATAATATTATAAAAATATTAGGAAAAGAAAGAGTAATAAAAAGGATTGAAAATATTTAAAATATCACAAATTGTGATATTTTATCTTACTTATAGTAATATATTAATACTATAATTTTAAATATAATTTAAAATTATATGAATTTCTACTAGCTTTTACGTATTAAATTAGTTATAATAGGCGAAAAAAGTATTAAAATTAAAAAAAGAAAGGAAAAATTATAATGGCAAAGAAGAAAAAGAATACTAAAAAAAGAAATAATGCTAAAAAGAATATAAAAAAGAATGTATCTAAAAAACAAAATAATACTATTGCCAAAAATATAGAATCAAAAGAACAAAATGCTAAAGAAGTAAAAGTAGAAAAAAATGTAAAATCAGCAAAGAAAATAACTAAAAAAGATTCAAAAAAAACTTTGTCACAAGATAAAAAAAATATTTCAAAAAATGATGGAATAAAAAAAATACAACCCAAATTAGAGCTTCCTATCAAAAAAAGTGAGCCACTTAAAAAGCCATTATTAAAAAATAATAAGCCTAAAATAAAAAAAGAAAGTGCTAAAAAAAAGAAAGTAACAAAAAAAGATAAAGCTAAATCAAATGAAATAAAAAATAAGTTTAAAATAAAAGCTAAAGATTTCAAGTTAAATAAAAAAGTTTTAATTTTAATATCTATAGTTTGTTTAATAATAGCTATTCTTATTATGTATCCTTATGGAACTACTAATTATAAATCTGAAGCTTCTGGCAAAATTTTAGATATACCTAGATATTCTAAGCTCAAAGAAGAATGTTGTATGTTTAATGTTAGTTTTACAAGTATTAGAAGTGCTACAATTTTAAAACATGAACTAAGCGATATAATAAATTCTTATCAAAAGCTTTCTTGCGATGGCAAAAATTATTATTATAACAAATCAGAAGATTATACTGTAACTGATTATGGCGTTAAAAGAGGAATAATTTTTAATGAAATTTATATTACTTATGGAATGGGTAACTCCTGTGAAATAGATACAACATTTAGAAAAATAGAACTATTACCAAATGACTATACAATAGAAGAATCTGTAAAAGAGGGATACTATACTATAACTGAAAATGGCATTAAAAATGAAGAATCTTATCAAAATTTTTTAGATAAAATAGAAAAAAAAGAAGAAGCTACATTTAGACTTGTAAAAAATAATGAAGATGGCATTTTAATTGTGATTGATTTAAAAAGATTAGAAGATGGAAGATTTAAAGTGACTTTTGATGATACTAGAGATCCAAATAATAAAGATGGTGCTATAATGGCATACGTTTATAATAATTTAGGTATTTATAAAAACAAATTATATGCTTTTAATGGTAGTAGCATAAATAAAGATATGCTTAAAACAAAAGATGTATATTATATTATGGATGTAGAAGAATAAAAAAGTTCAAAAATGAACTTTTTTTTATCTAAAATATATAAATATAAATATAGCCAAAATTAAACAATAAATTGAAAATTTCCATAATTTTCCTTTTTTTACTAATGAAGATAACCACTTATAACTAAAATAGGTAACAATTCCAGCACATATTGAAGCCATTAAATAAGAAATAAGTAAAGTATTACTTACATTTGTTTTTAATAAATCTAAAATCCCCATGCCCATAGAAGCTATACTTACTGGAAAATATAACATAAAAGTATATTTTAAGGCAGTATCTCTTTTTAAACCACGTAATAGACAAGCTACTAAAACAAAACCACTACGGCTAATTCCAGGACATAGAGCAATCATTTGAAAAATTCCAATTATAATAGCATCTAAATAAGTAATATCTTGATCTTTTTTATTCCCTTCTTTATTTTTAACAATAAGTAAACTTAGAGCAGTAATTAAAAATGTAAAACCTAAGATTTTTATATTATTTAAAATATTCTCAAGGGTTTCTTTAAATAAAACACCAGCAATAGCAACAGGAATACTGCCAATAATTATAAGAAGGCAATATTTAAAATCACTTTGAAATTTATTTCTTTTATCTTTATTAAATATATAGGAGAAAAAAGATTTTATAAGACGTACTATATCAGGAAAAAAGATAATAAATATTGCTATAAAAGAACCAAAATTAGTAAAAATTTCTAAATTTAAGTCACTAGCTAAATCAGTATTAAAAATTGATTTAAACAAAAACAAATGACCACTAGAAGATATTGGCAAGGGTTCTGTAAATCCTTGTAAAATACCCAATATGATATAAATTAAAATTTTCATATGTATCACCTAATTAATTATATAATAAAAATTAAAAATAAGAAATAAAATAATAATGAGGAGGAAAATATGTGTTTTATAAGTTTTATTATTGGTGTTTTTTTATGTAGTATTGGATTAACTTTTTTTATTTTATATTTAAATCTTTTACAACTAGGGTATAGTTTTTTAGAATTTGTTAAATTTATTAATACAAGAGTAGAGTTTTTAGTGTTCTATTTTGGGATTTTATTTATTATATTTTCAAAGAAAGGTTGGTTTAAAAATGTACTATTTTTACGATTTACTAATAAATTTTCAAGATGAAGCAATTTACGAATTTTATGAATGGGAAGAAAAAGATTCTATTGAGTTAATAAAAAAAATACCATTATTTAAAATAAGTAATAATGATTTTAAAGACTTATTAAAATATAGGGTTAAATTCAATATAGAGTTACTTAATAAGATAAAAAATAAAACTTTATTAAAAAATAATAATGAAACTATTGAATATGCCTTTTTAGCCAGTGATGGAAAAAATGCTTTAGCACTAGAACTTGATAAAGAAGGTGTGGTAATAGCTACCAGCAAGCTTTTATTAAGTGATGAAATAAACTTAAGTGAAATAATGTTTACAATAAAAGAAGTTAAATTAGAATATCACAAACAGAATAAATATAAGGTTCGTAAGTTTATAAGGCAAGTGGAAAATATAAAAAAGATTATTAAAATAGAAATAGATAATTTATATAAGGCTAAAAGTTTAAGTAAATTAAAATATTTATATTTAGAATGGTTTGGAGAAATTTCAAACGATTGTGATTATATTTATAATAAAATGATTAAAGAGTTAGAAAATAAAATTAATATTAAAGAAGAAAAAATAAAAGATTTAATCAAACTTTCTTATAATAAATAATGACTTTATGTAATTTTTTTGGTAAAATTTATAAAGAAAAGAAGTGAGATTATGAAAAATATCATTTTAACTGGTGATAGACCTACTGGAAGACTCCATATTGGGCATTATGTTGGTTCACTTAAAGAAAGAGTTAGACTTCAAAATGAAGGTAATTATGATGAAATGTTTATTATGATTGCAGATAGTCAAGCGTTAACCGATAATTTTGGAACTCCTAAGAAAGTTAGAAATAATGTAATAGAAGTATTGCTTGACTATTTATCAGTTGGCCTAACTCCCGATAAAACAACATTTTTTATTCAATCTGGGGTTAATGCCTTACCAGAGATTACTACATATTATATGAATTTAGTAACTTTACCACGATTAATGCGAAATCCTACTGTTAAAAATGAAATTAAAATGCGTGGATTTGATGAAGAAAGTAAGGGTATACCTGTTGGGTTTGCTAATTATCCTATAAGTCAAGCTGCTGATATAACAGCTTTTAAAGCCAATATCATCCCAGTTGGAGATGATCAATTACCAATGATTGAACAAACTCGTGAAATTGTAAAAAGTTTTAATAATCTTTATAAAGAAGTACTTATAATGCCAAAAGCATTTTTACCAAATAATGAGATATGTAAAAGACTACCAGGAACAGATGGTAAAGAAAAGATGAGTAAATCAATTGGCAATTGTATATTTTTGACAGACACAAAAGAAGAAGTATACAAAAAAGTAATGAGCATGTATACAGATCCAACTCATATTAGGATAGAAGACAAAGGTCATTTAGAAGGCAATATAGTATTTACATATTTAGACGCCTTTTGTCAAAATGAACATTTCAAGAAATATTGGCCAGAATATAATAATTTAGATGAATTAAAAAAACATTATACAACAGGAGGTCTTGGAGATTCTAAAATAAAAAAATTTTTATATGAAATATTAGAAGAAGAATTAGCCCCAATAAGAGAAAGAAGAAAAAAATACGAAAAAAATCTTGATGAAGTATATAATATATTAATGGAAGGAACAAACAAAGCAAATCTTTTTGCCAATGAAACTCTAAAAGATATAAAAGAAGCTATTGGAATTGATTATAATAATAAATTTTTAAAAGAAATAAAAGAAAAATATGAAAGTTAAAAAATTATATTTAAATATTGATATTGTTAGATTTTTAGCAACAATTTTAGTTATAGCCAATCATACTTCTCCATTTTTGAAATTAAATAAAAATTTTGACTTTTTTATAACTAGAGTACTCGCAAGAATTACAGTACCATTATTTTTTATGATAAGTGGTTATTTTTGTTTAACCAAAGATAAAAATCACATAAAATCCTATACTAATAAAATACTAAAGATATATTTTTTTTGTATTATTTTATATATTCCAGTTAATATCTATACTAAAAAATATCTGCCATTTAATTTAATATATATCATACGAGATATTTTTATAAATGGAACATTTTACCATTTATGGTATTTTCCTGCATTAATATTAGGATTATGGGTAACATATTATTTAATAAAAAAATTAGGAGATAAAAAAGCCTTTATTATAACTTTGATTCTTTATATAATTGGGCTTCTAGGAGATTCTTACTATGGAATAACTGCATCAAGTGAAATACTTAAAAATATTTATAATATAATTTTTAAAATAAGTGATTATACTAGAAATGGTCTTTTCTTTGCACCAATATTTTTATTCTTAGGTTACTTTTCTAAACCAAATAAAAATAATTTATTATATAGTCTTATTTTTTTTATATTTATGATTTTAGAAGCATTTATATTAAATAATTTAAATTGCCAAAGACATGATAGTATGTATATATTTTTAATTCCTACTATGTACTTTTTATTTAGTTACTTAATATATAATAAAAAAACTAATAAACAAATTAGAAATATAGCAACTAAAATTTATATTTTCCATCCTTTATTTATAATTTTAATAAGATTTATAGGTAATTTATTTAATATAAAATTTATCATTATAAATAATAATTTAATTTTATTTATAATAGTAACCATATTAACAACTATATTTAGTATTCTCCTTGAAATTAAAAAAAATAATTCTATTTGTATATAATTAAATAAATTAGTTAATAATATATACGAGGAGATTTTTAAATGAAAAAAATATTTATAGTTTTATGTACTTTATTTATTTGTGTTGGATGTATGACTACAAAAGCTAGCGATGCTGTAAAAGAATATTTAGGAAAATATAATAATCATGATAGTGCAATTTTAACTGAACTCGAAGAAGTTATTAAAGAAGAAAAAATGACTGATGAAGAAAATGAAAAATATAAAGATATTATGAAAAAACAATATTCAGATTTGAAATATGAAATAGTTAGTGAAGATTATAATGGGGATGAGGCTATAGTTAAAACTAAGATAACAGTATATGATTTATATAAAGCTCAAAAGAATGCTGAAAATTATAAAACGGATCATCGTGAAGAATTTATCGGAGATAGTGGGATTTATGATTCTAAATTATTTTTAGATTATAAATTAGATGAAATGAAAAAAATAAGTGATAGAATAGAATATACTATAGATTTTAAAGTAAATAAAAAAGATAATAAATGGGTACTTAAATCTTTAACTACAGAAGATTTAGAAAAAATACATGGAATATATAATTATACAAAAGATTAAAGATTATCAGATTTGATAATCTTTATTTTTTATTCTCAAAAAATTATTTATATGGTACAATAATGTTAGAAAGAAGAGGATTTTATGGATGAGCTAAAAAGGAAGTACATTGATTTATTATTGAAAAGATGTATTAATTTTAATAATTCAAAATCTTTATTTATAAGTTATCAATTTGAAAATATAGATTTTATTAATGAACTTGTAAAAAGCGCGAAAGAATATGGAGTACTTGATATTTATCTTTATAATGAAAATATTTATGAGATGCACAAGATTTTAAAAACAATTTCAGTAGAAGAAATAGAAAAACATGAGTTTTTTAATAAAAAAATATGGGATGAGTATGCATTAAAAGGTGCATCATTTTTAATATTACAATCCGAATATCCTGGCTTAATGGATGATATTGATCCAGAAAAGTTAGCTAAAGCTCGTTATATAGATAGAACATCTAGACCTATTTATAAAAAACTTCAATTAGAATTTAAAATTCCATGGTGCATAGCCAGTTTACCATCTAAAACATGGGCAACAAACCTTTTTCCAGATTTAGAAGAAAATGATGCATATAATAAATTATTTGATTTAATTTGTGAAATGTGTATGGTAAAAACTGATAATCCAATTGAAAGTTGGGACAACTTCTTAAAAGAACAAGAATTTGTTAGAGAAAAACTTAATTCTTTAAAAATATCAAAAATGTACTATAAAAATAATTTAGGAACCAATCTTCAAGTTGAACTTACACCTAATACTATATGGCATAGTGTTGGAAGCTTAGGAGAAGATATGTTAGTAAATACACCATCGTATGAGATTTTTTCTAACCCTGATTTTCGTAAAACAAATGGTATTGTATTCAGTTCAAAACCACTTTGTTATAATGGGGCATTCATAAGAGATTTCTATCTAGAATTTAAAGATGGAAAAGTAATTAATTATGGTGCAAAAGAAGGAGAAGAATTATTAAAATTTATAATTGAAAGTGATGAGTATTCATCATATTTAGGTGAAGCTGCATTAGTCCCACATGATTCACCTATATCTAATACTAAAATAGTTTATGGAAATACAACTTTTGATGAGAATGCCTCAAGTCACCTAGCTTTAGGGGGTGGAATGCCAGAATGTATTATAGATAAAGAAAAACTCAGCGAAGAAGAATTATTTAATATTGGTGTAAATCCATCGAAAAATCATGTTGACTTTATGATAGGGACAAATGATTTAGAAATTGAAGCTGATACATGTAAAGGAAAAGTTTTGATATTTAAAAAAGGAAAATATAATATTTAATTTTATTATATGTGATATAACAAAATATATATAAGAAATATTAGGAAGGAAACAAAATGAGAAATATAGCGATTTTCGGATCAACTGGTTCAATAGGGACTAGTACATTAAATGTAGTAAGAGAAAATTTAGATTTATTTAATGTTGTAACTTTAGTTGCAGGGGAAAATATCAATAAACTGATAGAACAAATTGAGGAATTTAAACCTAAAAATGTTTATATAATAAATGAAGAAAATGCCAATTTATTAAAAGAAAAATTTGCTAGTTTAAATGTATATTATGGTGAAGATGGAATGGAAGAAATATCTAATTTGAAGGATTTTGATATTTCAGTTTCGGCTTTAGTTGGAATTGCTGGATTAAAGCCTACATATAATATGATAAAAAATGGCAAAACTGTAGCACTTGCTAATAAAGAAGTATTAGTAACTGGTGGGAAGCTTATTATGCAAACCGCAAAAAAAAGTGGTGCTAAGTTACTTACAGTTGATAGTGAACATAGTGCTATTATGCAGTGTTTAAATGGAGAAAAAGAAAACAAGATTAATAAAATATTATTAACCGCTTCAGGAGGGCCATTTTTTGATAAAGATATAACAGATAATATTACAGTAGCAGATGCATTAAATCATCCTACTTGGAACATGGGGAAAAAAGTTACCATTGATTCTTCAACAATGATGAACAAAGGATTTGAGGTTATTGAAGCAAAATGGTTGTTTGATGTTTTACCAAGTCAGATTGAAGTAGTAGTACATAGAAAAAGTTTAGTACATTCTATGGTGCAATTTGACGATGGAACAATTATGGCTAATATTGGACCTAAATCTATGCAAATTCCAATTGCTTATGCTCTAAATTATCCTAAAAGGTTAAGTAATAATATAGAAAAACTTGATATATTTAATATAAAAGATTTGGTTTTTGAAAAGCCAGATTTAGATAAATTTAAATGTTTATCATTAGCATATAAAGCTATTGAAAAAGGCCATTGTTATCAAGTTATTTTGAATGCAGCTGATGAAATATTAGTGGATGCTTTTATTAATCATAAAATAAAATTCACTCAAATTCCTAAAGGAATTGAAAAAATTATGAATTCATTTGAAAGTAGAGAACTAAAAACAATTGATGAGATACTAGATTTTGATAGAGAAGTAAAAGAAAAAACACAAGAAATGATAGATAAAGAATTTAATAATAGCAAATATTTAATATAAAATTTTACCTTGTTAAAGAAGATAATATATGATAGTATGTACGTAGATGAAGGAAACTTCATAAAATAAAAATGTGTTACAAGAAAACTTTTGATAA
>CAOJUX010000019.1 GCA_948444795.1 uncultured Erysipelotrichaceae bacterium
AATATAAGTGGAATATATGATACAAGTGGAGGAGCTTGGGAATATGTAATGGGAAACTATAATAATACAGCAGCCAATTCAGCCTTAACTATATCAAGTATAGATAATAGATATAAAGATATATATACAGGAACAAGTGCAAATACAAATAAAATATTAGGAGATACAATAGGGGAGAAACAAGGTTGGAACTCAGACTACGCCCATTTTGTTTCTTCTAGTGGTCCTTGGTTCAAGCGTGGTGGCCATTACACTCATACCACTATTGCTGGTGTGTCTAGTTTCTCCGACGACGATGGTCGTGCTGATTCCTCCTTCAGTTTCCGTGTAGTTCTCTCACCAACCAAATAAAATTAACCTCCAAAAAAAGGAAATTTCGAATTCACGGTGTATATGTATAGTAGGAGGTGTTTTCATGATAAACATAAGAAATAAAAAAATAGGAAAAAATGAATTAATCCCCCTTTCATTTGATTATATATTTACAGGAATATTTAATAATAAAGAAAATATGGAATTAATAGAATCATTTGTAGGAGTATTTCTAGAAATAAATCCCAAAGAACTAAAAGGAAAGATAGAAATAATATCAAGAGATTTAGAAATAGAAAATAAAAAAGAAAAAAATAATAAAGTAGATTTATTGTTAAATTATAAGGGAGAAAAAATAAATAT
Source organism: uncultured Erysipelotrichaceae bacterium (assembly GCA_948444795.1). Lineage (GTDB taxonomy): Bacteria > Bacillota_I > Bacilli_A > RF39 > UBA660 > MGBC108787. The sequence goes on from CAOJUX010000019.1 coordinate 676, forward strand.
AGAATTAAATAATGAAGGATATAGTAGTGGAATAGTTGATAGAAATATAGTATATGCCTGTCTAATTCATGGAAGAGGACTTTTATATGGAGATAGAACATATGGAAATATAAGAACAACAATCCAGTTAAATTTCAATACAAAGATAAAAAATAAACATGAAGTAATAGAAAGCTATTATTTAAGAAATAAATATGAAGAAAAATTAAGTGAAAAACTAAAAATAGAAATGATAGATGTAGAAAAAGGAGCAATAAAGTGTTATAATGAACCTAGAAATGCAAAATATCAGTGGTGTAGATTATTAAAGACAAAAAGTGTAGAAGAACAAGAAGATATTTTAAGGAAAATAGGTGAGGAAGTAATGGGAAAAGAAGTAAAAGAAAGACTAAAAAAAGAGACAAAGAAATATAGTGAAGATGAACAGACTTATGAATTATATACAGAATTATCCCATGAAGAAATAGTAAAAAACACAATAAGAGCCAATTCTTTAGAAGAAGGAATATCTATTGGTAAAGATGAAGGAAAAAAAGAAGCTAAATTAGAAGATGCTAAAAATTTGTTAAAATTAGGAGTAGATGTAAATATTATTTCTAAAGCTACAGGATTCTCAAAAGAAGAAATACTATCATTAAAAGAATAGTATTTTTTTTATTAATCTCGTAAAAAAATAATCTATTTACAAAAAATATAGCTTAATTTATAATTATATTAGGATAAGAGGAGGTAAGTTATGGAAAAAAATGGTTTTATTTTTATTGAAACTATTGTCATAGTTGCAATACTTACTTTTTCTCTTTTAGTCGTATATACTTCTTATAACTCTGCTATAACTAAAGAAAAAAATAGATTAAAATATAATGATACAGTTTATTTATATAGAACATATAATATTGTTAATTATCTAAAAAATAATGGCCTTAAAAACATGAAGTCTTTAGTTAAAGACAATGCTTTAATACAGTTTAATTGTCGTCATAATATTTTAAATTTATCTATAGAAAATCAAAAATTTTGCGATAGTTTATTTATAGAATATCATATAAAAAAAATATATATATCTAAAAATGATGTTAGTTTTGTTCAAAATTGTACTAGTTCTATAGCTGGTGATTGTAGCATTTTTGCTAGTGATCAAAATTTATATAATTATGTAAAAACTATAGGGGATAAAGGCACAGCTGGTTATAGAATTATTGTGGAATATTCAGAAACGCTTGATGGAAAAAGATGTGGAACTAAAAGATGTCAGTTTAATTTCGCTACAATTAGTTTGGGGGAAATAGCATGATACAAAATAATAAAGGTATAACACTTATGGAACTTTTAATTAGTATTGCCCTAACATCTATTGTAATTGTATTTTTATTTAGATTATTAGTAGATTTACGTGTAACATATATAAATGATAATTTTGATAAAAATAACCAACAAAAAAGAGCGATAATAATAAAAACGGTAGAAACTGATTTTATTGAAAATACTTTAATTGGTCTTAATGATAATGGATCAACTAATGATAATTTAAAAATTAATTTTACTTATGAAAACAATAAAAGTGGTATATTAGAAGTTAATTCTAAAAGTATTTCTTATTTAGATTCAAATAATAATAGGGAAGTCTGGAAACTTGAAGATGAAGAATTTTTCTATATTCCAACTTGTATAAATTATAAAATGTATCAAACTGATAATAATTTTTATCTAAAGTTTTCTATAGAAGTTAATAAAACCAATTCTGACAATAATTATTTTGATGATTTAGAATTTAATTATGTTGGTGGAAAAGTAAATAGAGAAAATTTTAAAAGTTCATCTTCACTTGGTGTTTGCTAAAAAAGAAAGGATTTATATTTATGAAAAAGAAAAAAAATGGGTTTATTGCAACTTCTTTGATATATTCTTTCTTTTTAATATTTTTAATGGTTTTATTAAGCATTGTAGCTACCTATTCACATAATAGAATAATATTATCAGAATTAAAGAAAAGTATTTCTAATAATTTATCTAATTATATTATAAATGGAGTTAATAACATAGAAGAAGGATCTAGTAATTTTAGCGATTATTTAAAGAGCAAAATTGATCATAATGAAATAGAAGAATTTGGGCATGGAAATACTAATCAAACTGGTGGAAATGCTCTAGATTCTTATAGATTTGTGGGTACGAATCCAAAAAATTATGTTTTATTTAATAATGAATTATGGCGTATAATAGGTGTTTTTTCAGTTAATAATGGTTCAGGAATTTGGGAAGAAAGAGTTAAGTTAATTAGAGCTACAGCTATCGAAAATAATTATTGGAATACTTCAAAATTAAATACTTGGAGAAATGGCAGTTTAAATTCTTTGTTAAATAATACTTATTATAATAAGACAGGAAGTTATATTAATACAGGATTAAATGTTGATTCTAGAAATATGATAGATAACGCTGTTTTTTATACTACATCTGTGACTGTTTGGGAAGATTATAATTCTGCTGATTTTTATTATTATGAAAGAGATGGAAGTGATAATGTAACAGCTAAAGTTGGACTTATTTATCCAAGTGATTATGGATTTGCAAGTAATGCAGATAATTGTGTTAATGTAAGTTTAAAAAATTTTAACTCTGCATGTATTCAAACTAATTGGATTAGAAATGGAAATTACGTAAGTGCTGATACCTTTGTAAATCCATCTTATACAACAACGCTTTGGACTATAACATCAATTAGTGAAAATACTGCCTGTGTTTATTGGATTGATTATAATGGCATGGTAAGCTATAGTGACTGGGTAAATACAGCATCGAGAGCAGTAAGGCCAGTTGTTTATTTAAAAAGAAATATTATGAAAACTGGAGGAGATGGATCTAAGGATAATCCGTATACAATTTCTTTATCTTGAACATAATTATATATATGTATATTTTAATTTAATTAGCACTTATGCTTGACAAGTGCTAATTAAAGGCTTATAATCTATTTTTAGAAAGAAGGGATATGTATGTATAATGAAGATAATTCAAATGAAAATGTTCTTGAAAAATATGGACGTGATATTGTTCAAAGTGTTCTTGATAATAAATTAGATCCGGTTATTGGTAGAGATGATGAAGTTAGAGATATTATTCGTATTCTTTCAAGAAAAACTAAAAATAATCCAGTTTTAATTGGAGAAGCTGGTGTTGGTAAAACAGCTATTGTTGAGGGGCTTGCCGAGAGGATTGTAGCTGGTGATGTTCCTAGTAGTTTAAAAAATAAACGTATTTGGGAACTTGATATGGGATCTTTAATTGCCGGAGCTAAGTATCGTGGAGAGTTTGAAGAAAGATTAAAAGCTGTTTTAAAAGAAATTAAAGATAGTAATGGCGAAATTATTATGTTTATTGATGAGATTCATATGATAGTTGGTGCTGGTAGTGATGGTGCGATGGATGCTGGTAATATGTTAAAACCTATGCTGGCACGTGGTGAAATAAAATTAATTGGTGCTACTACTTTAAATGAATATCGTAAGTTTATTGAAAAAGATGGTGCTCTAGAGCGAAGACTTCAAAAAGTTTTAGTTAAAGAACCGAATGTAATGGATACAATTACAATATTACGTGGATTAAAAGAAAGATTTGAAGTATTTCATAAAGTTAATATAAAAGATAATGCATTAGTTTCTGCAGCAACGCTTAGTGATAGATATATTACTGATAGATTTCTACCAGATAAAGCAATTGATTTAGTTGATGAGGCATGTGCGACGATAAAAATGCAAATGGATTCTGTACCAGTTGAACTTGATACTCTAACTAGAGATATAATGCGTCTTGAAATAGAAAGAGAAGCCTTAAAAAGAGAAAAAGATGATTTGTCTAAAAAACGTCTTAATGATATAAAAATAGAAATAGAGAAATTAAAAAAACATGAAGAGGAACTTAGATCTAAGTGGGAAAGTGAGAAATATATTAATGATAAAATAAATGAAAAAAAGGAAGAACTTGATAATTTAAGACATAAATTATCTATTGCTGAAAGTAATTATGACTTAGAAACAAGCGCTAAACTTCGTCATGGTGAGATTCCAAAAATAGAAAAAGAGTTAGAATCTTTAAAGCAAGATGTTAAATCGCAAATGTTATCTGATATTGTAGATGAAGAGGTTATAGCGACAGTAATTTCTAAATGGACAAATATTCCTGTTGCTAAATTAGTTGGTTCGGAAAAGAATAAACTATTACATTTAGAAGAAAATTTAAAAAAACGCGTAAAAGGCCAAAATGATGCTATAAAACTAGTTAGTGAGGCAATTATTAGAGCGAGAAGTGGAATTAAAGATCCAAATAGACCTATTGGTTCATTTATATTCTTGGGACCAACTGGAGTTGGTAAAACAGAAATCGCAAAATCTCTTGCTTATGAATTATTTTTAGATGAACGTCATATGGTAAGAATAGATTGTTCTGAATATATGGAAGCATTTAATGTTTCAAGACTTCTTGGGGCTCCTCCTGGATATGTAGGTTATGATGAGGGAGGGGAGCTTACAGAAGCTGTTCGAAGAAATCCGTTTTCTATTGTATTATTTGATGAGATTGAAAAGGCTCATAAAGATGTTTTTAATATTTTATTGCAAATACTTGATGATGGTAGAATTACTGATAGTCAAGGTAGATTAGTTGATTTTAAAAATACTATTATAATTATGACTAGTAATTTAGGTAGTGAATATATTTTAGATGAAAATAAAAATAAAGATGAACTTGTTTTAAATGAGTTAAAAAATACTTTCAGACCAGAATTTATTAACCGTATTGATGAAGTAATTATATTTAATTCTTTAACTCAAGATGTTGTTGGAGATATTCTAGATAAAATTATTAAAGAAATTGAAGATAGGCTTAAACAAAATAATATTAGAATTAATTTAACTAAAGAGGCACGTGAAAAAATCATTTCAGAGTCTTTTGATAAAAATTATGGAGCAAGACCTATTAAAAGATATGTTACCAAAAATATTGAAAATTTAATTGCTAATATGATAATAGAAGAAAAAATAAAATTTAATGATATATTAGAAATAGATTGTAAAAATGATAAATTTATTATTAAGAGCTAAGGCTCTTTTTTTATAGTTGGTTTCTTGACAAAGTTCTAATATTTTATATAATAATGTAAGGACAGAAGGAATAATATATGATTAATGACTTAAAAATAATTAAAAAAAAATATGGTGAAGAAATGTTACATTTATGTAAATCTTGGCTTCCAAATATTTTTAATGATAATTTATCTGATAGAATGTTAAAACTTTTTGCTCCAAATCATAGTTTAGCAAGAGATATAAAAAAAGAACACAAGGAAAATGAATTTAAATGTTTAATATTAGATGAAAATAAAGAAATAAGAGAATTAAGTGCAAATAAAACTCCAGAAGAATTATTTAGTGATATTGGTTATAAACTATTTGAATGTATTTCGAAAGAGGAAGTTGAACATATTAAAAAAAATTATTTTAATAAAGAGGATTCTAGATATCTTAGCAATTCTTTAATGGCTTCTTCTAGTGTTTTTTTTGCGGTTAAAGAAAATGCTTTGGAAATACAAAGACCATATTTTGAATATTATCCTAAACGAGATCAATATAGTGAATCAGTCAAAATTATCCATTTTTCAAAAAATTATAATCGTTATATAATTTATAACAGATATTGTATGAAGAATTTGAATGCAAATCCAGATAACATTGTGATAGGTCTTACAGAAAGTTTTTCTCGCCATAAAAATTTAAAATCCAGTTTTATTAAAAATGATTTTAAGCTTGATAGTTATGTAGAGGATGAAACAGGTAAATATTATAAATATAATTATAAAATAGATAATGTTTATTATTGTACTGATAATGTAATAATAATTAATGGTAAAGCTAGAAAACTACCTAATTGGGTAATGCTAATTGATTATTTTATGATAGATGTAAAACATAAAAAAATATTATCATATATAGACGATCAAATATTTCATAATTTTACGGATATAAAAGAAATAATAATAACTAAAGAAAATGGTAATAAACTTATTACTATTATTCATAAAAATCAAGAAGAAACTAAAATACTTGTTAATAAAGAAAATCAAATAATTGGATTTGAAAGTACTTATATTATTGATACTAAGAATAATTTTTTAGCTAATTGTAAATATATTAAATATTTTTCTTTGCCAAAAGCAAAAATGATTGGCAATTATATTATGAGCTCCAATAAAGAATGTGAAAATGTTTATATACCTTTATGTGAAGAAATAGGAGATAATTTTTTTGCATTTAATAATAAAATTAAGAGTATAACACTACCTAAAGTTAAAAGAATTGGTTTTGGTTTTTTTATAGATAATAAGATATGTACAGAGGTAATAGCTCCTGAATGTACTATAATTGGCAATTGTTTTTTTTATCTTAATGAAAATATAAAAAGAGTAATTTTTTTGAAATTAAAAAAAATAAGCTATTTTGCTTTTCATCATAATAAAGTATGTAAAGAATTTATAGCACCAGTTTGTGAAGAGATAGGCGATGGTGTTTTAGAAGCGGCGTCATTAGATGTTATAGATATACCTGATTATTGCAAAATAGAAGATTCTGCTTTTAAAAGAATATTAGAAAGAAAATGATGTTTGGTTGAAGTATTATGAAGTATAAATTAGAAAATGTTTATGATAAAATTTTAGATAGATTTCAAAAAGATATTACTAATAATAATTGTAATATAAAAACTTTTATAAGATTTTTTTTGTTTTATCTTTTTGCTAGAAAATGTAGTGATTTTAATGTTAAGGATTTGTTTAAATTAAATAAAATATTATTAGATTATAGATATGGATTAGATAATGATTCTTTATATTTAGAAAAAATATTGAAAATATTAATAAATGATAGAAACATAATGGAATTTGAAGTAAATGGTTTTATTGAAACCGAAAATAAAATTTTTTGACAGTAAGAAGAAAAAGTGTTAGTATAATTATAAATCATTAATGAAAGACATGATATTATTAAATTTGATTTTAAAGAGAGTTTACGGTTGGTGTGAGTAAATAAATTGATAATAATATTACTCCTTTCTAGAGAGATTAATCATCTCCGGTTTATTGCCGTTATAAATAATTAAGTAAAATAAAGGATGGTACCGCAATCAAATGCTCCTTGGCGTTTGGTTGTTTTTTAATAGGAGGTTATTTATGAAAGGAAAAGAAATTTATAATTATAAAATTTTAACGATGGAAGATTTTTTGTTTAAATATGCAAACGGGGGGGGGGTATTTACTAAAGAAATTGTAAAAAACTTAAAAAGTGCTCATGCTACTCATTATGATATTGGGCTTTTAAATTGGCCGTTTTTAAAAAGAGTACCTTTTGAAGTGGTTTCTAAAGATGATTTACTAACAGGACAAGTACTTTTAGTTAGTGATTTTAAAAATAAAAATAGAGTTGCTCCGTATATAAGACCAGAGCTATTAATAGAAAAAGAAAACAAAAAAGAAAAAGAAAGAGGAAGAAAAAGATGATAAATTTTAAAGAAGATAAATATTTAAATAAATTAAATCATAGTTGTGCCCATATGATGGCACAAGCAGTTAAACATTTATATCCTGAAGCTAAATTTTGGGTAGGACCTGTAATTGATACTGGATTTTACTATGATATTGATTTAGGAGATAAAGTAATAACTGATGAAGATATTGAAAAAATTACTCGTGAGATGAAAAAAATTAGTAAAGATGGAAAAAGAATAGTAAGAAATGAAATAAGTAAAAAAGAAGCTTTAGAAATGTTTGAAAATGATCCATATAAAATTGATTTGATTGAAAGAATGGATGAGGATAATACTATAATTTCTACTTATACTCAAGGTGATTTTACTGATCTTTGTCGTGGACCTCATGTTGATACTGTTAAAGAATGTAAATATTTTAAATTGATTAAGTTTAGTGGCGCTTATTTTAAAGGTGATGTTAATAATAAAGTTTTACAAAGAATTTATGGTGTTTGTTTCCCATCTGAAGAAGAGCTTAATGATTACTTGCAAGAACTTGAAGAAGCGAAACTAAGAGATCATCGAAAACTTGGTAAAGATTTAAAAATTTTTATGACAAGCGATTTAGTTGGGAAAGGCCTTCCCATGTATTTACCAAATGGTTATATTATTTGGGAAGAACTTGAAGGTTATATAAAAGGTAAAGAAAAAAAATTAGGTTATAAACATGTTTTAACTCCACCGCTTGGTAATGTTGAACTATATAAAACAAGTGGACACTGGGATCATTATAGAGAAGATATGTTCCCTAAAATGGAGGTAGAGGGAGAGGAATTTGTCCTTCGTCCAATGAACTGCCCTCATCATATGATGATTTATGCAAATGATATTCATTCATATCGTGATTTACCACTTCGTATTGGAGAGATTGCTAGAGACTGTAGATTTGAATCCAGTGGTTCTTTAAAAGGGATTGAAAGAGCAAGAAGCTTTTGTCAAAATGATGCTCATTTATTTGTAACACCTGAGCAAATTGGTAGTGAATTTAAAAAAGTCGTGGATTTAATACTTGAAGTTTATAAAGAACTTGGAATTACTGATTATCATTTTGAACTTTCTTTACGAGATCCAGAAAACATAAAAAAATATTATCAAGATGATGAAATGTGGAATAATGCTGAGGATAAACTGCGTGAAATATTAGAAGAAATCGGTATACCATACACAGAAAAAATTGGCGAGGCGGCTTTTTATGGGCCAAAACTTGATGTTCAGGTAAAACCAGCAGTAGGTAATCCTTATACTATATCTACTTGTCAAATTGACTTTTGTTTACCAATGAAATTTGATTTAAAATATGTTGATAAAGATGGTGAGAAAAAAACACCAGTGGTTCTTCATCGAGCAATACTAGGGTCAATTGATAGATTTATTGCCTATTACTTAGAAGAAAAAAAGGGAGCTCTTCCAACATGGATGAGCCCAGTACAAGTAAATATCTTGCCAGTTAATAATGCTTATCATTTAGAATATGCTGATGCTATATATGACTTATTAAAAACAAAAAATATTAGAGTAGAACTTGATGATAGAGAAGAAAAGGTCTCTTATAGGATGAGAGAAAGTGTTTTAAAAAAGATACCATATACATTAATACTTGGTCAAAAAGAAGTTGATAATAAAACTATTTCATATCGAAAACATGGAAGTGAAGAAACAATTACTGTTTCTCAAGATGAATTTATTAAATTAATAAATAATGAAATAGAAATGAAAAAATAAAATAGAGGTAAAAGATGAAAATAATTTGTGAAGATAATCTTTTTATAGAAAGAGAAGATTTAAAATTTGGATATATTCCTAGAGTTATTGAAAGAGAACTTCCAACAAACGTATTTAGTGGATTTACTTTACTTTCTAAAAAAGCAGGAGAATATTTTTCAAAATGTGATTATATTATTGATTATCAAGATATAAAAGATTTATCCTTTGCTGAGCTTAATCAAAAAGAAAGTGATTTAAAAGAAAATATGGATAAGTTATCATTAAGAATTCTTGAATTAAAACAAAGAGGTAGAGAAACTGAAGCCTATCAACTTGGTATTAGTATGCAAAAAGTAAGTTTTATGGTTGATACTTTAGATAGATATAAAAATAATAAAGATATTATTGATGAAGATGCTAAAGAAATTTTAGATGAGAAAAGAATGTACTAAATTCTTTTTTTTTGTTATACTATTTGTATAGAATAGGGTGTTGCGTGTGTTTGGCAAAATAGTAGAAGTTAGTGATAAGTCAGTTAAACTAATAAACTTATCTCATAAAATTCAATCCAATGTTATTAATTACCATACTATTTTTGAAAGTGATAATTTAAAGATAGTGGGAGAAATAACTAGTATGGACGAAGAATTTATTGATATTTTATTAATTGGAGAACTACGCAATAATATTTTTGTACCTGGTATTATTCATTATCCTAGTATAAATTCTTTTTGTAGAATAATATATAAACAAGAATTGGAACTTATTTTGGGTAGTCAAAACTATATGTCTGCTTCTAATCTTTTAATTGGTTCAAGTCAGCTTTATGATGGATTTAAAATAACTGCTAATATAAATGAGTTCTTATCTCATCATTTTGCAGTAATTGGTAATTCTGGTTGTGGTAAATCTTGTGGTGTTGCTAGTTTAATTCAAAATATGTTTTATTATAATGAAAAAATGCCTGAAAATGCTCATATAGTTATATTTGATGTGTATGGAGAATATCATCAAGCTTTTACGAAAATAAACAATATTAATGGTATAAATGTAAGAAATTATACTACTCAAACTGATTTAGAATTTTCGGATACTGAAATAGTTAAAATACCACCTTATTTTTTAGAAGTAGATGATTTAGCGCTTTTATTAAGTGTAAATGATCATACTCTTCTTCCTATACTTGAAAAAACGCTTCAATATGTTTTATTATTTAAAAGTGATAATGAAATATCTAAAAAGTATAAAAATAGCATTATTGCTAAAAGCGTTTTGGATATCATATCTAGCGGTAAATCTCCAACTCAGTTAGGAGATCAAATAATTTCTATTTTAAATAAGTTTCATACTGATGAACTTAATTTAGAAAGCCAAATAGTACAACCAGGATATATTAGAACTTTAAAACAATGTTTGAATTTAGATGCAAATGGTAAAATGAGTGCCCTTCAATTTGTAATTGAATTTTTAAATAAATTTGTGGTAGTTGGTAATACGATAACAACAGATGTAAAGGTTCCCTATACTTTGGAAGATATATATGAATCTTTAGAATTTGCTTTAATGAGTGAAGGTATGCTTAATAATACAACTTTATATGAAAAAGCAAACGATTTGAGAGTAAGACTTCATACTATACTTAATAGTAATAATAAAAAATATTTTACTTATGATGGAGAATATATTGAAAGAGAACAATTTGTTAAAGGAATGTTTCTTACTCCTACTAACGAATTTGTACAGCTTATTAATATGAATTTTAATTATGTAGATGATAGATTTGCTAAAACTATTACTAAGATTTATATGAAATTATTCTTTAATTTTGAAACTAGTTTAGAGAAAAGGGGTAGCTTTCCAATTCATGTTATTATTGAAGAAGCGCATAGATATATTCAAAATGATAATGATGTTAATATAATTGGTTACAATATATTTGATAGAATAACTAAAGAAGGAAGAAAGTATGGACTAATTTTAGGTTTAATTACCCAAAGGCCTAGTGAACTTTCAACAACTAGTTTATCACAATGCTCTAACTTTTTGGTCTTTAGAATTTTTTATCCTGATGATTTAAAAATAGTTACTTCGATGTCAAGTAATTTAACTAGTCAAGATATAGAAAAATTAAAAACATTAAGACCAGGATCAGCAATTGCTTTTGGCAGTGCTTTTAAAGTTCCATTACTTACTAGACTTGAACTTCCAGAACCACTTCCTGCAAGTAGTAATGTTAACTTAGAAGGGTACTGGTATAATTCTTAAAATATGTTATAATTTTTAAAAGGATGGTTTAAATGATTAGAAAAAATGAAAGAGGCAGTTTAATTGTAATATCAGGGCCTAGTGGAGCGGGAAAAGATTCAATTATAAATGAAATAAAAAAGAATAATGATAAAGTTTGGGTTTCAATCTCTGCTACTTCTAGAAAAATAAGAGGAGAAGAAAAAGATGGTATTGATTATTTTTTCTTAAGTGATGAGGAATTTGAAAGAAGAATAGCTGCTGATGATTTTTTGGAATATGCTAAATATAATAATAATTATTATGGAACACCTAAAAGTATAATAAAAGAAAAAATAAATAATGGTATAGATGTAATACTTGAAATAGAAGTTCAAGGTGCTAAGATAATTAAAGAAAAAGTTCCTGATGCGATATTTATATTTATTATGCCACCAAATATGGTTGAACTTAAAAACAGGTTAATTAATCGTAAAACTGATACACTAGAAAAAATAAATAAAAGATTTAAAATTGCTTATAATGAAATAAATGAATATAACAAGTATAATTACGTTGTTGTAAATGATGATTTACCTAAAGCTGTAGAGAAAGTTAGATCTATTTTAATATCTGAAAAATGTAGAGTAGATAGAATAGAAGAAGTCTATTTAAGTAATGAGGAAGAAAGAATTCATGAAACACTTATTGATAAAGAATTTGATAATAGTGAAGAAAATATATAAATATAAAATTTTGCCTTGTTAAGAAGGGAAGTGAAATTATAAATTTAGATATGACAATAGGATTTATTACTGGAGTAGGTTTGTATACTAGTGTAAGGACTATTGTAGAAGTGGATAAAAAGAATGGTATAATTTTGTTAATTCTAACTTTTCTGGCCCCTATTTTTGCATCTTTATGGTGTATGAAAAAATCAAGTTTTGTATTTGGAGGAACGGATTGGGAATTTTTAATTCAAACAGCAACAGTTGATAAAATAGTTGAGCCTTGGTTGATTTTAATATTATATGTTATTTTAATTGGATTAATAGTATATAATATATTTAAAATTAGGAAAGGAAGAAATAATTAATTAAAAAAATACTATTGTGATTTTCATTTGCTAAAGCCAAAATAAAAAGAGTATAAAATAAAAAATAACTGATAAAAATCAGCTATTTTTTATTTTGGCATAAATATCTTTTACGTTTAAAATATTTTCTTTATTATTAGTTATGATATGTAAATGAAAATGTTTTATTTCTTGTAAATCTAAATAATTGGTTACAAGAGAAAAACCTGTATATCCTAATTTTTCTTTTAACAAATTAATAATTTTTTTGGCAACTATATTAATATGTAATATTAACTTTTCGTCTAAAAAAGTAAAATCATCATAATGTTTTTTGGGTATTATTAGAGTATGACCGTTACTAATAGGATTAATATCTAAAAATGCATATACTAAATTATCTTCATATATTTTAAAACTTTTAATATCTCCTTTAACTATTTTGCAAAATAAACAATCCATCTTTATCACCTTCCTATGTTAATTATAATATATTTTTTTCTTTTATTAAAGATGAAACAATTTTAATATAAATGCATAGATTAAGATAGAGGAGGGTTACAAATGTCTAATTTTAAAGAAATAGTTACAAAAGCAGTGGTAGGCAAAGCTAAGAAATCTAGTTCTAATAATTTTAAGATGACTACTGAACAAACACCTGATACAATACTAGGATGCTGGGTAATTAATCATAAATTTAATGGAAATAGTAATAATGGCACAGTTAATTTAAATGGTAGTTTTGACGTAAATGTTTGGTATTCTTATGATAATGATACTAAAACAGCAGTAAGTACAAGAACTTATAATTATAATGATAAAATGAATATGAGTTTAAAAGATGATAGTAAACTTACTAGTAATTCGGAGATTATTGTTAGAAGTTTAAGACAACCAACTGTAAAAGATGTTTATATTGATAATGGAGAAGTTAATTTAAGTGTTGAAAAAGAATTAGGTGTAGAAGTAATAGGAGATACTAAAATAAAGGTAAGTATTGAAGATGAAGAAGATGATTATGAAGAAATTTTAGATGAAGTATCAGAGGAAGAAGAAGCAAAAATTGATGAAGTAAATGAAGAATATTTAGATAGTGTCAACCAAAATTAGTTGACACTAACTTTTTCTTGTGTTATACTAATTTTACTTTAGAAATGGAGGAATAAAATATGGCAGTTAAATTAAGATTAAAAAGAATGGGAGCAAAGAAAAGACCTTTTTATCGTATAGTTGCAGCAGATTCTAGATGCCCAAGAGATGGTAGATTTTTAGAAACCGTAGGCACTTATAATCCTATTACAAGTCCAGCAAGTGTTAAAGTAGATGAAGAAAAAGCTATGTATTGGTTATCAAAAGGAGCGATTCCTACTGAAACAGTAAGAAATATTCTTTCTAAAGAAGGAATAATGAAAAAATTTGCTGATTCTAAATCAGGTAAATAATTATGAATATAGTAGAATATACAGAGTTTCTTTTTAAAAGTATTTCAAAAGAAAAAGATTTAATTACTGTAAAAAAGCTTGATGAGAATGATAATACTATTAATATTTTAGTGTTGGTTCCAGAAAATGAGATGGGTTTTATTTTAGGAATATCTGGCAAAAATATTAAAAGTTTACGTTGCTTAATAGATGCATATTCTTATTTACATGATAAGAAAAAAGTTAAAATTGATGTACAATCATTTTAACTTTTTTTAATTTATGTTATCATTATTAATGATAGGTGATATGAATGAATAAAAAAGGATTTACGTTAGTTGAACTATTAGCTGTAATAGTTTTATTGGTTTTATTAGTGACAATTGCTGTACCAAGTTCTTTAAATTTATCGAAAAAAATAAAAGAAAATATGTTTTGCTCTAAAATTAATGATATTGAAACTACTGCTAAATTATATGGCGAAGATAGAAGAAGTTCTCTTACTGGTAATATTGATGGATATAAAGGAAATAATATTTCAGTTAAAAATTTAGTAGAGAGCGGCTATTTAAGGAGAGATCAAGATATAGATCCTTTAATAATTGATCCAAGAGATAATAAAAGTGATGCTCTTTATAATATGCAATTAGGTATATATATAAAAAATAATAGAGTTTATGTTAAGTTCCCTGATGATATAAATACAACTTGTGGAAAATAGTTTAATATGTTAATATAAATAATTATGAGAAAGGGAATTTTTATGCAAACTGTATGCTTAATTGGAAAACCAAATGTAGGAAAAAGCACAATATTTAATCGTTTAATAAAAGAAGATAAATCAATTGTTTTAGATACTCCTGGTGTTACTAGAGATCGAATTTATGGAGAAGTTAAATATAAGGATAAAAATTTTTTGTTAATCGATACTGGGGGAATTGAAACAGGTAATGATTCATGGAATAAAGATATAACTCTTCAGGCTACTCTTGCAATAGATGAGGCGGATGTAATTGTTTTTGTTGTTGATGGAAAAGAAGATATAACTAGCAGTGATATAGCTATTAGAGATATTCTTCTTAAATCAAATAAAAAAATTATTGTAGCTGTTAATAAGATTGATAATGAAAAAAGAAAAGATAATATTTATAATTTTTATGAGCTGGGTTTCTCTTGTGTAATACCTATTAGTGCTAGTCATAATTTAGGTTTTTTAGAATTGTTAGAAGAAATTACAAATGATTTTACAGAAGAAAAAAAAGAAATTGATAGTCGTCTTAAATTTTGTTTTATTGGAAGACCTAATGTGGGAAAAAGTAGTTTAATTAATGCATTATTAAATGAAGATAGAGTTATTGTATCAAATATTCCTGGAACAACTCGTGATGCTACGGATACTGTTTTTAAATATAATAACACTGAATACATTGCAATAGATACAGCGGGAATGCGTAAAAAGGGTAGAATTTATGAAAATATTGAAAAATATAGTTATTTAAGAAGTTTAAAGGCAATTGATAGATCAGATGTATGTGTGTTAGTTATAAGTGCCATAGAAGGAATATTAGAACATGATAAACATATATTATCATACGCTTTAAAAGCTGGTAAAGCAGTGGTTTTGGTAGTTAATAAGTGGGATGTAATAGAAAATCCTGATCAAGATATTAAAATGTGGAAAAAGTTAATAGCTTCTCATTTTGTATTTGCACCATATTTAAAAGTTGTATTTTTATCAGCTTTAACTAAAAAAAGAGTTCATACATTGATGCCAGAGATAATAGAGGCTTACAGCAATTATACTAAGCAAATAAAAACTAGTGATTTAAATAATGTTATCCGCGAAGCTGTAAGTATGCATGAAGCACCATCTTATAAAGGGAAAAGATTAAAAATATATTTTGTTAGTCAGGTTGATAGTATGCCTCCTAAATTTGAATTTAAAGTTAATGATAAAGGTTTAATTCATTTTAGTTATCAAAGATATTTGGAAAATAAAATAAGAGAAAGTTTTGATTTTTCTGGGACTCCAATTATATTAAAGTTTAAAAATAATAAAGATGAATAAAAAAAGATGATTATTTTTCATCAATTCGTTTTTTTTCAATAATATGTTTTTCATCAGGATCAAAAAAATCTCTAATATCAATATTTAATATTTTAGCAAGTTTACTTAGAAATTCTACAGTTACATTTATTTCACCCCGTTCAACACTTGCCAAATATTTTGAGTTTAAGCCAAGATTTCCATAAAATTTCTCTTGTGATTTTTTACTTTGATAACGTATATATTTTAAATTTCTTCCAATAATATCTTGTACATTTTCCATAATTCACCTCTTAATAAAACTATATGTGTATAAAAAGTATAAGTCTACCATACTATAACTATAGAAAATTGACATTTAGTGAAAAATAAGGTATTATTTTAATGCTTGGAGGGTATTATGGGAAAAGAGTATAGTACTTTAAGAACTTTGAGAGAAAAAAATAGTTTAACATATTTAGATATGGCTATGATTTTAGGAATTAGTAAGTCTTATTATTTTCAACTTGAAAAGAAACAAAGAAGATTACATTATGAAATGGCTAAAAAAATAGCTAAAGTTTTTAATTTAAAACCCGATGATATTTTTTATAAAGACAACTAATTTATTAAAATTTCATATATTATTTATAGGTGATTATATGGAATTTAAAGATGATTTATTTAATAAAATTGAAAGAAAAACTAAAGTTTCTAAAGATACAATATTAAGTCTTGCTAAAAAACTACAAGATGGTAATATGAAAGATGAAGGAACTTTAAGAGAAGTTATTCACACTTTGAGCTCTATGACAGGAAAAGATGTATCTAAAGAAAAAGAAGATAAAATAATTAAAACTATTATTGATGATAAAGTTCCTAAAAATGTTGATAAAATGTTTTAAAAAAGCAGATATTTCTTCTGCTTTATTTTCTTCCAATTAATTTGTCTAAAGAATAATTATATTTTTGGGTGAATTCAAGGGCATAAGAAGTAGTAATTAAATATTTCCCTGATTCATATTTAGAAATATTTGGCTGACTTGTATTTAGATTTTCAGCTAATTCTGTTTGTGATATATCATTTTCTTCTCTGAATTTTTTTATATTATTTGCAACAATATTTTTATTAATTTTAAAATATTTATCGATATTTTCTATATCTGGAAATTTACCGATTAAGTAATCTAGTGATGTATGAAATATATTAGCAAATTCATTAAGCTTTGGTAAAGGAATAATATCTTTGCCACATTCCCAACCAGCATATGTACTTCTGGCAACCTTTAATTTTTCGGCTACTTCTCTTTGAGTAAGACCTTCATATTCGCGAATTTCTTTTAACTTAAACATTACAACCACCTGTTGTTAATTTTCTCTTAAAAAAGAAAAAAATACGGCTTTTTGTGGGTCATTATAATAAAACGTGATATAATTTAATATATGATTAAAAATTGAGGTGTTTTAATGGTAAATAAATTTAAAAAATTAGAAAAATTACGAATTAAAAATAGTTATACTTATTATGATATGGCCAAATTTTTAAATATAAGTGAAACTTATTATTGGCAAATAGAAAATAAAAAAAGAAGATTATTTTATGATATGGCTAAGAAAATAGCTAATATTTTTTCTTTGAAACCTGATGATATTTTTTATGAATAAATAATTAGATATTTTTAGTTCTATAGTGACTATTTTTTTCATAATGTTAAATAGAAAAATAAAAGAGAGGATTAAGTTATGGAAAAAAGTGAAATTATAAAATCAATATCAAGTAGAGGAAATGGTGAAATTTATTTAGGTGTAGTGGGAGCTGTTAGATGTGGTAAATCAACTTTTATTAAAAGATTTATTGAAAATCTTGTTGTTCCTAATATAACTGATGAATATGAAAAGCGTAAATGTCTAGATGAAATTCCTCAAAGTGCAGAGGGTAAAACAATTATGACTACAGAACCTAAATTTGTTCCTTCAAGTGGTGCTACTATACAAGTAGATGATTTTAAAACTAATATTAAACTAGTTGATTGCGTGGGGTTTGTTGTTAAAGGAGCAACAGGACATGTAGATGAGGATGGAAATCCTCGTATGGTAAAAACTCCTTGGTTTTCAGAATCTGTTCCATTTTCTGAAGCTGCTCAAATAGGAACTGAAAAAGTTATAAAAGATCATGCTACAATTGGAATTGTAGTTACTACAGATGCATCATTTTCTGAAATTCCAAGAGAAAGTTATGCAGAAGCTGAAGAAAAAATTATAAATGAATTAAAAGAACTTGGAAAACCTTTTATAGTAGTTTTAAATACTAAAGATAAAAATAAGCAAAGTACTATAGATTTAAGAGAAGAATTGGAAACAAATTATAGTGTTCCTGTACTTCCTGTTAATGTCAAAGACATGAATGAAATTGAAATACTTTCTATTTTAAAAGAAGCTTTATATGAATTTCCTGTACTTGATATAAAAATTAATATACCAAGTTGGGTGCATGTACTTGATAATAATAATGAAATTAAAAAATATTATTTGGATAAAATAAGAGAAAGTGTAAGTAGTATTAATAAATTAAGGGATATTGATAATATTCTTCAAAATTTTCAAGATAGTGAATTTATTAAAAAAAGTTATATTAGTGATGTAGATACAGGTAGTGGTATGGTTACTGTTAACTTAGAGGCAAGTGATGATCTTTACAATAAAGTATTAAAAGATTTAATGGGCGAGATGGTTACCACTAAAGCTGGTTTATTAAAGATTTTTGCCAGTTATAAAGAAAGTAAAGAAGATTTAGATAGTATGAAGGATGCTTTAAAAATGGCAAAAAGTACTGGTTATGGTATAGTTTATCCTAGTTTAAAAGATATGAGTTTGGAAACTCCAGAGATTATAAAACAAGGATCAAGATATGGTATTAAGTTAAAAGCAACAGCATCTAGTATTCATTTAATGAAAGTAAATGTTGAGTCTACCTTTGAACCGATTATAGGAAGTGAACTTCAAAGTAAAGAACTTATCAATTATTTAATGAAAGATTATGAAAGTGATCCTGGAAGTATTTGGAAAAGTGAAATATTTGGTCGAAGTATTGATTCTATTGTTAAGGAAGGAATTCAAGCGAAATTATCTGTTATGCCAGAGGCGATGCGTTATAAACTTTCTCAAACTGTAACTAAAATTGTAAATAAAGGGTCAAGTAATTTAATAACAATTGTAATATAAGTATCAAATATAATTATTTTTCTTGCAAAACCTCATGTTTTTTGATATTTTTAGTATGTAAGGCTAAGGGCCTTATCTGAAAAAACAATTAGGAGGTAGAGAAAAATGTCTAAAACAGAATTAGTAGAATTTATCGCATCTAAAGCTG
The DNA here is from genome assembly GCA_948444795.1 of uncultured Erysipelotrichaceae bacterium. GTDB lineage: Bacteria > Bacillota_I > Bacilli_A > RF39 > UBA660 > MGBC108787. Next base: position 20,070 of record CAOJUX010000019.1, read on the forward strand.
GACTTTCAAAAGCAGATGCAAACCGTGCTCTTGATGCAACATTAGAAGGTATTACTGAAGGGCTAAAAAAGGAAGGAAAAGTAGCTTTAGTTGGATTTGGTACTTTTAGTGCTAAAAAACGTGCTGCTCGTGATGGAATTAATCCACTTACTAAACAACCACTTCATATTGATGCTAAAATGGTTGCTTCATTTAAGGCAGGTAGCAAACTTAAAGATGCTATTAATTAATAGTATCAATTAGTTAACACTTTGTGTTAACTTTTTTTGTGTTAAAAAGCATATCTATGATATACTATTTATAAGGAGGATAATTTACTATGAAACATTTTTTTAAAATTTTTACTATATTATTAATTATTTTACCATTTTTAATAAATCAGTATTCTATTTTTAGAGTTATAAGTGTTATCTTGGGAATTATCTTTTTTATAATAAACCATCGTCAAAAAAAACTTAGATGTGTTTTATGGACTATTTTAATGCTAATTATTTTATATAGTGGAGATTTAATAATTGTTGAATATTTACAGAGAATTCCAGTCTTTAGTTTTAAAATTACATCAAATGAACATTTAGAAACTTATAATAGCTTTTTTTATCGGATATATAATTGTGATAATTTTTTGGTTTTGGATAATTTTTATCAAAAAGATTATATGTGTGAAATAGATATTAAAGAAACAGATATTAATTCATTTTTAGCAAATATAACTGATAATTTTAAAGATTATAAAAATAAATTTGTTAATATTAATGGAAAAGTTAGTAGTATAGTAGGCAACCAAAATATTAAAATGCAGTCCTACGAAATAGGGGAAAATACTTTAAATGGGGAAGTTAATTTTAGTGATAATATTATTTTAAATATTACAAGCAATAAAGGATTTGATAATTTAGAAAATTTAAAAATATATGATATTATTAATGTAGTGGGTAGAATAAGTAATATTAAAGAAGAAGGAAATAGTAAAGTTATAAATATGGTGGATGCCAAAATAGTTAGCCAAAGTGACTTTAATTCATTTAGCATTAATGTTGTAAGTAGTAAAAATTGTGAAAGTGATTTAAAGTTACTTTCTAAAACTGATGATTTAATTTATTATTCTTCATGTATAGATTCAATATATGCCATATATAATGATGATAATAAATATGATTTGGGTTATGTTTTAACTGATAAAAGAATGACACTAGATTTATTAAATAAAGATATAAAATCACAGAGTAATGATTTGGTAGAATTATATGAACATAAAGATTTTAATGTTATTAAATGTAAAAATAATAAAAATGTTATTGTGGGTAACAAAAGTTTATCACTAGATAATAATTATTGTGAAATTTCAGAAAATTTGAGTAGTGCTACTCAAGAGGGAGTTTAAAAATGAAAAAAAGAGTTATAAGTGCTATAGTTATGGTGATTTTATTAATTCCAACTTTAATAATTGGTAATAATGTATTTGCTGTTGCAATGGGAATGATTGGAATTTTAGCTTTAAAAGAATTTATAGATTTAAGAAGCAAAGATAAGAAAATTCCTGACATAGTTAAATTAATTTGTTTTATAGATTTATTATTGTTAATATTTTCTGAATTTGATGGTTATTCCATTGCCTTTGGGCTTAGTTATAAAGGAATTGCTATTTCATTTATTACTATTTTACTTCCTAGTTTATTATGTAATGAGAATAAATATAATACTAAAGAAGCGTTTTACTTATTTGGTAGTGTAGTATTTTTAGGATTAATATTTAATAGTGTTATTTTAATTAGAAATATTTCTTTATGGCGTTTTCTTTATTTAGTAATAATAGTAACAGTAAATGATACATTTGCATATATGATAGGTAGTTTAATTGGCAGACACAAGTGTTTTCCTAAGATTAGCCCCAGAAAAACTTTAGAAGGATTAATTGCTGGTAATTTAGTTTCAACAGGTATTGGAGTAATTTTTTATATTAATACTGTTGGAAATGTAAAAATGTTTAAATTAGTATTTTTAACACTATTACTTTCTATAATGGGGCAATTAGGTGATTTAATTTTTAGCAAAATAAAAAGAGAAAATAATATAAAAGATTTTAGTAATCTGATTCCAGGGCATGGTGGAGTTTTAGACAGAATTGATAGCTTAACATTTGTTGTATTATTTTATATAATATTATTTGGAATTATTTAAGGAGGAATATATATGTGGTTTTTAAATATATTATTATTAATATTTATATTAGGTATTATTATTTTAGTTCATGAATTTGGCCATTTTATCTGGGCTAAAAAATTTGGGGTTTTTATTTATGAATTTTCTATAGGGATGGGGCCTATAATTAAAACACATAAAGGTAAAGATGGTATTGATTATAATTTAAGAGCATTCCCAATAGGTGGTTTTGTTTCTATGGCGGGAGAAGTTTATGAAGATGATAAAAAAATAAAAAAAGATAAATTTATGTGCAATAAACCTTGGTATCAAAGATTGATTATTTTAGTAGCAGGTGTTTTTAATAATTTTGTTTTAGCTATTATTATTTTATTCTTTATTGCTATTTTTAATGGTGCAACTCCTACAAAACCAGTTATAGGTGTCATTATTGATGGTACACCAATATCCGAAACTGATATAGAAATAGGAGATCGAATTACTGCTATTAATGGTATTAAGGCTTCATCTTGGGACAAACTTCAAATAGCGTTATATCAAAAAAGCAATAATGATGTTTATGATTTTACTGTTAAAAAGAGTAATGGCACGGAAGAAGTTTATCAAGTAAAGCCTAAAAAAGTTAAGAATGATAAAGGAGAAGAAGTTAATCAATTTGGGTTTGGGATTAATACTGATAAAGAATATGGTTTTATTCCAAGTATTAAATATGCTTTTAATAAATTAGGAAGTATTATGTCTTCAATGGCTCTTACAGTTACTAGTTTATTTACTGGAAAAATTTCTTTAAAAGCTTTATCTGGTCCAGTAGGAATATATCAAGTAGTTGGAAGTAGTGTAAGCCAAGGTTTTACTCAAATTATTTATATTATTGCATTTTTAAGTATTAATGTAGGATTTATAAATATTTTGCCTTTTCCGGCATTTGATGGAGGAAGAGTATTGTTTTTGATTATAGAGAAAATAAAAGGCAGTCCAATTAATACAAAAATAGAGAATGCTTTTCATTCAGTTGGGTTTATTCTTTTAATGTTGTTAATGGTTTATATAACTATTCAAGATGTAATAAGGTTATTTTAGAAAAGAGATTTTATGGAAAAAGTTAAGGTTTATTTTACAAAAAATATAAGTAGTGAAGGATTAGTAAAAATATATGAAGCTTTAAATCATGATTTAAAGGGAAATGTTGCTATAAAAATATCAACTGGAGAACTTGGAGGTCATAATTATTTGGCACCTAGTTTAATTAAAGATTTAGTAAAAAAATTAAATGGAACAATTGTTGAATGTAATGCTGCTTATGCTGGTAAAAGAATGGATTCTAAAGATCATTGGGAAACTATTAACGCTCATGGATTTTTAGATATAGCTCCTTGTGATATTATGGATGAAGAAGGAGAAATAAGTATACCTGTAAATTATAATGGACACTTAAAAAATGAAAATATTGTTGGATCTCATATAAAAAATTATGATTCAATGTTAATGTTATCTCATTTTAAAGGACATGCTATGGGAGGATTTGGTGGAGCTTTAAAAAATATGAGTATAGGGGTAGCATCATCAAATGGTAAAGCTTGGATACATTCAGTAGGAATAACTAAATCCCCTAAGGAAATGTGGGGTCATACTAATGATCAAAATGGATTTTTAGAAAGTATGGCAGAAGCTGATAAAGCTGTTGTAGATTATTTTAAAGAAGAAAATCTGGCTTATATAAATGTCCTTAATAAAATATCAATCGATTGTGATTGTGATTCTAATCCTCATGAACCAGAAATGAATGATATTGGAATATTTGCAAGTATTGATCCAGTTGCTGTTGATAAATGCTCTTATGATGCAATTATAAATTCAAATGATCCAGGTAAAGAATCATTAGTTAATAGAATGAAAGAAAAAAATGCTTATCATATCATAGAAGAAGCAGAAAGACTTGGTGTTGGAACAACTAATTATGAAATAATTAATATAGATTGATTATTTAAAATTAAAACTTGTATTGAAAAAAATAATATGATAATATGTATGTAGATGAAGGAAACTTCATAAAATAAAAATGTGTTACAAGAAAATTCTTGATAACACTTTGCTTTTATGACAAAGCGTTATGTTCACACAATGGTCAATTGTGTGGGTGAACTAGCGCTTTTATTATGTAATTATTTTGTAAAATAAGCAAGAGTATAATAATTATAAGTATTATGATTAATAAATCTTTTTTCCTCATAAGCTTACCTCCTCTTTATCCTATCGAAGTTTGACCAAAACCTCTCCTCGTATAAAAATTTGATAAAAGCAAAGCGCTTCAAAAATATTTAATAACACAAGATACTATTATAAAGATATAAGAAGATAAAGCAAGAGAATGATTTGTCATATTTTGTTGATGTAAACTCTATTATTACTAATTGAATTATGAATAATAGTAGGTTATAATAGGAATATAGAAAATAGGAGGAGAAATAAAAATGAAAAGATATGAAAAAAATAAAAAACTAAAATACACCCTCCTAAGCTTAGCCCTAGTCCTACTACTGGGGGGGGGGTATTTTAGTCTATAGAAGTTTTGCTTTATTTGAAACAA
>CAOJUX010000020.1 GCA_948444795.1 uncultured Erysipelotrichaceae bacterium
TTAGAACGAAACAGAATAACTTATTTTAAAGCTGATACATATATTTCAAAACCAACATCATTTTCGTTATATAACTTTGAATTTAAGTTAATTGTAGTATTATTTATAGTACCCTTATAGTGTATTAAATCTACTATATTTTTAGTTGGTGCTATTATGTACGTTGTAGACATTTTAGCGGAAAAGCACCCTTAGGATATGACAAGATAAATAAAGAACTTGTAATTAATGATTTAGAAAGTGAAATTGTTAAAAGAATATTTGATTTATATGTAAAAGGTAGTTCAGTCTGCTCTATCGTTAAAACCTTTAATGAAGAAAAAGTATTAAATAAAAATTGGCGAACAACAACTATTGACAATATGTTGTCTAATTATATTTATATAGGTTCTTATCAACATAAAAAGCGAGTTAAGGATGAAGAAACAATCCTATTTGAAGATGTATGCCCTGCTATCGTTGATAAGAAAACATTTGAAATAGTCCAAAAACAAAAAGAAAAAAATCAAAAAAATTATAAAAGAAAATATACTTATATCTTCATGCAAAGTGTTGTTTGTTCTCATTGTCATAAAATTATGGGAGGTACTTCTTGTTCTTCAAAGAGTAAAAGAAAGTATATTTATTATCAGTGCAATAATTGTGGAATGACGATAAGTGAAAACAAATTAGAAAATAAAATCATGTTATTTTTAAATGATATGTTAGATTATTTTTTGCTTATTGATAATACATTTAAACCATTTTTAAATCAAGATATAGAAAATGAAATGAAGAGATATAACAAAATGTTAAAAGAATTAAATATTCAAGAACAGCGAATTAAAACTGCCTTTGTTAAAGGAAATATTGAACTTAAAATGTTTCAAAATGAGTTAGACAATATAACTAATCAAAAACAAGATATTGAATCTAAACTAAAAGATTTACAATTTTCTAATAAAAATCTAGATCATAGGGATAATATAAGATTAGTTAGCACCTTAAAAGAAATAGAAAAATTAAAATATAAATCTTACTATGTGAGAAAAAATGGATTATGGAATAAATTTACAAAAGAACAAAAATATGAGCTTATCAACAAATACATTGATACTATTGAAGTTAATAAATAAAAGGAAGAAATCATAATTAAAAACATAAATATTAACAGCAAGGAATTAGAAAATTTTGGCTATTTATTTCGTAATGATTGCTTTGACATGGTTTTAAATTTTGATGAACAAGATATTATTTTATCTAATGAAAAAACAAAAGAACAAATAAATGAGTATATAAAATATTTAAGTGAATTTTATAAAATTAGTTCTACAACTATTGAAAAAGAATTATTAAGTATTGATGACATTAAAAATAATAATATTTTACAAATAATTCCTAATAAGAAAAAGCATAAACTTGAAAAAGATAAATACACATTACTTCAAATAAATGTCTAAATGTGATAAAATATTTAACAGAGAAAAGAACTTGGAGGTACTTATGAAGAAAAGAGTTGCACATCTTAATGCTACTGTGTGTTATTTAAAAAAAGATAATCAAGTTTTAATGATTAAATTTGCTAAAAAATGGGGTCAGGTTTATGCCCCTCCTGGTGGAAAGTTTGAGACTGGAGAAACACCTTTAGATTGTATAATGAGAGAATTTAAAGAAGAAACTGGTTTAACTTTGATTAACCCAAGACTACAAGGAATTTCCTATTGGCACGATTCCTATGAAGGAATAATATTTATTTATACTGCAAATGAGTATGAAGGGAATTTATGCTTAGACTCATTAGAAGGAGAATTAGAATGGATTAAAATAGATAATTTATCCAAAATAAAGCAGTTTGATCAAAACGAAAAGTTTACGCCATATTTATTTAAAGATGAATTATTTGAAGGAAAATTTTTATTAGATGACAAATGTAAGGTTTTAAAGTTTGAGATAAGAAAAATGTAGGTGATATAATGAAATCAATAATGGTAGATATGGATGATGTTCTAACTTATGGCAATTTTTCTAAAATACTAGAAGATTATTTAGGGTATAAGCCAGATTATGATAGTATTAAAAATTATTATATTCAAGATATTTTAGGCGATAAGAAAGAAGACTTTTTTAGTAAATTTAAAGATATGGATATGTATGAAAATGCTACTCTTTTACCAGACTGTTATAACGTATTAAAGGAGTTAAGTAAATACTACAAAATTTATATATGCACGGATTATATTTGGAGAGAAATAGTTGAATTTGCGGGTAATAATTTAAAAAATAAATACAACTTTCTTTATAAAAAATTAGATTTTATTGATCCTAAAAATTTTATATTTGCTGTTAACAAATCCATAATTAATTGTGATATAAAAATAGATGATAAAATAAGTAATATTGAAGGTGCAACAACAAAACTACTTTTTACAGCATGGCATAATAAAGATTTAACAGAAGATGAATTAAACAATCAAGGTATTATAAGAGTTAATAATTGGAAAGAAATTGAAGAAATACTTTTAAATAGTTAATGGTATTTTAAATGAATATTGAGCAAGAAATTGCTCTTTTTTGTTGCTCGAAAGGAGGTGAAACTTATCAATTATTTCTTTGAAATAGTCGTACCACAAGTATTAGAATATTTTAAAGAAAACGCGAAAGACATTCCAAGTTTTCTTGTTTTAGAAGCATTATTGAAAAATGAAAAATACAAAAATGACATTAAAAAAATGTTTGAAAATGCTAATGAAATAAGTAAAAAATATGAATGATTTATTTCAAATTTTTGGAAAAATTTGTATCCGTCGGAGACTATTTATGGGTCTTAGGGATACTCCCTAACAAGCAAAAATGGGTGTGTATACACCATGCTTGATAGTTTGTTTTTATATAAGAAAATAATGAAAAAAGAAAATATTTTATTAGAAAAAAAATTCAACGTTTCTCCTATTTACAAGATATTAGTTTACTACTTGATAAAACAAATACATCAGATGCTAACGTACAAGAAGTTATTTTAATAATTCATAAATTAGTTTAAGCTATTTTTGTTAATTTCAATTCATTCAAAATTCATAATAAACTTCACTCTTATTTCATTTAAAATGTTTTATACAAAAAAATTATGCTTTAATGAAGTGTAGAAGTAATAGAAATTATTCGTAAAAATCAAATTCAAACTATATAATAATAAAGCCCAAAAAATTATTAAAAATAATTAAAATCATAATATCACATAATTTACTAAAAAAATCATATCATTTACTGATATGAGATTTTTTGATATAAAAAGAAGCTTTTCAAACAAGCTCCTTAAAAACATTAAAGAATAGAAATTTCAAATTTTTAATATAACTTAAAAAGAAAGTCATAACATTATAAAAAATATATTTATTTTTTTAGTTTAAATAAATCTATAATAAATTGCAAAAGAAAACAAAATGTTTGTTGCCTATCTTTAGATAAATCTTTTTCTTTAGCATATCCTTTAATATTTGTTTTATATGGAACAATAACTCCTTTATTATTATTTGTATCTTTAATAGTTATTCTTTTATTATGGTATATTTTTTTAATCGTTTTTCCATTTTCATCTTTATAAAGAGGACCATTTAAATATACTTTATCCCCCTTTTTATATTTTAATTGTACTTTTTTTTCTTTTAAATGATTTAAACCACTATTTCTAATTATTTCTGGATAATTATAAAAAGCTTTATCACTATCTACTCTTGTTGATATTCCCTCTATTATATCATGATCAGTATATTGCCACATACCACTACTATTATGATAAGAAAAATCAGGACCCCATTCTGCTACCCATTTATCGTATTTATTTAATTGTTCATCATTTAAAATATTATTTAATGTACTTAAACTTGCATAAATTCCTACGTAATAACCAGCATTTTCAATTATTTCACAATAATATTTGACAATTTCTACTAACTCTTCTTTTGGTAATAATAACTGACCTCTTTCTTCTACATCTAAAAATATAGGATATTCTAGTTGTTTATCTTTAACTAAACGCAATGTATGCTCTGCCTCACTTTTAGCCATTTCTAAATTAGTTGCATAACTAAAAAGATAGACACCATAAGGAATAGATAATCTTTCACATTCACTTGAATTACGATCAAATTCCTTATCATCTTGACTTATTAAATTATTTCCCCATCCACATCGAATTATAGCAAAATCAATATATTTTTTTACTTTATCCCAATTTATTTTTCCCTGATAACTAGATACATCAATACCTTTCGTCAAATTATTCACCTCCTATATTATAAAATATGAATTTTTATAATTTTTGCATAGTTTAAATGTCGCAATTTTAAAATATTTGCATATATATATGAGAAATAATTTAAAATTTTCCTTCTTTTTAATTTTCATCAATATACACTATTATTAATTCTAATATTATAAAAAAACTATTGATAAATTAAAAATCAATAGTCTGTTAAAATATTTTAAGCACCTTGTCTACCTAAATATTCAATTACAATTGTAAGTAAAGAATTAGCAAAATATGAATTAGAACTAATATTTGGCAAATCTGGGCTATCCAAATAAATATTTTGATTGCTTAAATTTACTAACTCATATAAAGCAGTAGAATCATTTACCGAAATAATTCCCTGGCCCACCATCTGTACTGCTATTTCATTTGGAATATATTGACTAGTTCCAATATATATATTATCAGTACCAACCTTTTTAAATCCTAAAGATACAAAATCTGTTTTTGGATCAAAAGTAGAATTTGTAGTATGCAAAACATAAGCTGATACAGTAAATGTCACTTTATAGTAACCTTCTACATTAAATCTTATAGTTTCATCAGTTGAATCTAATGTAATTAAATTACTGATATCTAATTCTTCCCTATCTATTGGTAAACGATCACCTTCTGGAACTGATAAACCATTAGCAGTTGTACCACTATTAAATGTTGCTAAATAAGCAGAACGGGCAATATTAGTTCCAGCTGGACCTTGTGGTCCCTCTGGCCCAGTTGGACCTTGTGGTAAAGTAAAATTAATTTTATAACTATCTTCTTTATTCATTAAAACTTTTTCCTTTCTGTTTTAAGGATTAGTAGGAGTTATTGTAACACTTGCTGGTGTTCCAGGTGCTGCTGTTGTTACAGTTCCAACCACAATTTTAGGAGCTGGTCCTGTTGGGCCTTCTGGTCCTTGTAAGCCTTGAGGACCCGCCACTCCAGTATCTCCTTTATCTCCTTGAGGACCTTGAGCGCCAGTTTCTCCTTTAGGTATAACAAAGTCAATTGTATAACTTGATACATTATTTGTATCAATTGCATTTATATCATTTAAATTCATTTTTTTCCCCTTTCTTATTTTAGTTTATTGATGCAATATTTTATTAATTTTTACATAATTATAAGCTTTCCGATATTATCTATTTTTTCTCCTTTCAATAATAATATATGAAAAAACAGCAATTAACGTATACACAATTTACCTTATTTTAATTATTATTTTTAGAATTATTTTTTCTATTTCTAAATTTATTTCCAATTATAATATGAAATATACCAGAAAGGTTATAGGTTTAAAATATTAATAGCTATGAACAATTAAAGTAAAATATAAAAAATTATTAAATATCAAATCTTTTATATTAATAAAAAAATTTTTGAAAATTTAAATATTTAAGAATAAACTATAGTGAAATTTAATTTTTCATTTTCATGTTAAAATAATTAATATCAACTTTTAGTTCGTATTAAAATACCATAATTTATTATATACTTAAGTCACGAAATGAGATAAAACTATATAGATCAAATAAGAATAGGTAAATTCATAAGTAACAAGAGAAAAGAAAATAAAAAAATACAACTCAAAGTTAGTAATAAAATTATAGATATAAAAGAAAATGAAAAAAATTAGAAGAAAACCTATTAAAAATGGCAAAAATCAAAAAGCAAACAGATAAAGAATTATTATTATTAGAAATATTTATTTATCATAAATATTAATAATGCTTCCTTCTATTCATTGCATCATTTATGGATATGGCCAATTGGATAAAAATAATATTAATTTTTATGGGAACTTCCTCTTTGCTACTAGAATAAATTATACAATAAAAATAGAACAAATAGCAGGTTATTATTAAATGTAGCAATTATCAATATAAATACCTTCATATAAAAGTGTATTATTTGCTGCTCATATTAATATAACAAGAAAAATAAAATGTCCAAAATACTATAAAAAATTGGCATAAAAAATAATAATTAAATAAATATCAAATGAAAAGACACAGAATTTCTATTATTTAAAATTTTTAAAAAAGATAATGCTCAGATGAACATTATCTTATTATATTATTTACTAAAATTCTCAATTAAAGAAATAAGTCCTTCATTTTTTTCTAAATTTTCATAAATACTAATTTGGTCTTTTTGCGATAAACTATCTAATTCTACTGAATTTTTCGTATCAATTTCAGGAAAATTAATATTTTCAAGATCTTTAACTTTCATAGTAACAGAACCATTAATCCCCTCAATATCAAACGTAACTTTTATATCAAAGTTCTTTTTAACACCATTAATCTCAATATTACCTTTATAGCTTTTTTTATTTAAAGTAATATCATAAAGATATTTTGTATTTGTTTCTTTATAAATAGCTAGTTTTTCTTTACTATCAGCTATTTCAAAACCTATATATTTTTTTCCTTTAAGATAAATTGAAACAAAAATGTCATCATCTAAACTAACATCTTCACCCTTCATCTCTTCTAAAGCTTCTTTTACTTCATCACTACTATATTTAACTACTCTAGCAAAAGCATCAATAAATTCATCATTATTTAATTCATCACTTAACACTTGAGCAATCTCTTTTATATTTTCATTATTAATTTTTAAAATATACTTATCTACTTTAACTTTTTTACCATCTAATTCTAATTTACTAGATTCTTTGCTAAAATATTTGTCTTTTAATGACTTTTCTAGAGCTTTAGAAATTTGATTAACAATTATTTTATAATCTTCTTTATTAGATAAATTATATATCGCTTCAATACCATCCATCGGAATAATTAAATTCTTGCTGTAAAGATCTTTCAAAAATAAGTATGCTTTTTCATCTTTTAAATCCATTGTAGCACCAAGTAAATTTTTATCTTCATACTTTGTATCTAAAGATATATGTGCTTGCTTTTTATCACTATCCATTAAAAAATTATAACTTATATCCAAATCATTAATTATATTAAATATTTTTTCTTGATTTTTATTATTACTATGAATATCAGTATCCATAGAAACATTTGCACCTAATACTTTATCATTTTTATCAAAAGACATATTGGATACTTTGTTTATAGCAGTAGTAAATACACTTTTAGGTTTAGTTGGTAAAAATAAATAAAACAAACCTGCAATAATTAGTAAGATTATAATAGCTACTAAAATGATACCTTTCTTATTTTTTTCTAATATTTTTCCATCCATAAAACTCACACTCCTTACTTACGAATGAATACATATATAATACCATAACATTTATTTTCTTCATAGTGTTTTTAACTAAATATTTACTTTTAATTATATAAAATAATAATGAAAAATATGTAATAATATATCAAATTGACTTTTTATCATTTTATTATATAATTGTTTTATAATAATTATATTTTAGGAAGGAATTAATAACTTTATCAAAAACATATATCAATGTTTTATTGAACAAAGAAAGAAGGAAAATAAATGGAAAATATAATAGAAGTAAAAAACTTAACTAAAAGTTATAAAAATTTAAAAGCCATAGATAATTTAACATTAAATATTAAAAAAGGAGAAATTTTAGGATTACTTGGACCTAATGGTAGTGGTAAATCCACAACTATAAATTGTATATTATCATTACTTAATTTTGAAAAAGGGAGTATCAAAATATTTGGTAAAGAAATGAACCCAGACTCTTACAAAACTAAAGAAAAAATTGGGGTAATATTCCAAGAAGTTGCAGTTTTTGAAGAATTAACTGTTTACGAAAATATTGATTATTTCTGTGGGCTTTATATAAAAGATAAAAATATTAGAAAAGAATATGTATCTGATGCTATAAAATTAGTTAGAATAGAAAATTTTAAAAATTTTTATCCCAAACAATTATCAGGTGGACTTTTAAGAAGACTTAATATTGCTTGCGGGATTGCTCACAAACCAGAACTAATATTCCTAGACGAACCAACCGTTGCCGTAGACCCTCAAAGTAGAAATAACATATTAGAAGGTGTAAAAAAATTAAGAGATAATGGTGCTACTATAATTTATACTACTCATTACATGGAAGAAGTAGAAATACTTTGTGATCGTATCATCATTCTGGATAAAGGAAGTATTATCGCTGAAGGCACTGCAGAAGAATTAAAAAAGAATGCAGGTTCTAATGAAAAAATAACTGTTGAAATAGATAACATAAAAGATAATTTAATTACTGAAATAAAAAAATTCAGCACTGTTGATAATGTTACACTAAATGAAAATAACTTAATAATTACATATAAAAAAGGCAAAAATAATTTAAAAGAGTTAATAGATTTCCTAAAAGATAAAAAAATAAATTATAGCAAAATATTCTCTGAACAACCAACTCTTAATGACGTCTTTTTAAAACTAACTGGAAAGGAATTAAGAGACTAATGTTTTACCATAATTTTAAATATTCTTTAAAAACCTTATTAAGAAACAAGACCTTAATATTCTGGACTCTTGCCTTTCCAATTATTATGGCAATACTTTTTAACTTAGCTTTTAGTAATATCGAAAATAGTGAAAAATTTGATGCCATAAATATTGCTGTTGTTAAAACTAGCCTAAATGAAAATTTTAAAACTGCACTTGATAACTTAAGTAATAATGAAAATAAAATATTTAATACTATTTATACTGATACAGAAAAAGCAAAAGAAATGTTAAAAGATGAAAAAATTAGTGGCTATTTAGAAAATGAAAATGAAGAAATTAAAATAACCGTTAATAAAAGTGGAATAAATGAAACAATCATAAGATATGTTATTGATGAGGTAAATAGCACTAACAAAATAATTACAGATTTAAGTAAAGAAAAAATTGAAGAAAATATTAAAAATGGCGAATTTAATATCAACTATGAAAATATCTATCAAGAAGTAATAAAACTTGTTCAAAATAATGAAACCAATATAAAAGATATCACATCTTCTAAATTAAGTTATACTATGATTGAATATTATACATTAATTGCTATGACTGCTTTATATGGAGGAGCTCTATCAATGTTTATAACTAATTATAAAATTGCTAATATCAATTCTGTCGGAAAAAGAACAACAATATCTCCTATAAAAAAAGGCAGTATGTTAATAAGTAGCTTACTTGCAAGTTTTATTATTGAAATAATATGTCTCGCTCTCCTTTTCTTATTTACTATATTTATCTTAAAAATAGACTATGGTAATAATCTAGGATTAATAATTCTTCTTGGTTTCATAGGTTCCTTTGCTGGTTTAACTTTAGGAGTTGCCATATCAACAACTATTAAAGCTGGTGAAAATGCCAAAATTGGTATTTTAATAGCTATAACTATGTTATTTTGTTTCTTATCAGGAATGATGGGAATAACTATGAAATACACTATTGATAAAAATATACCAATATTAAATATAATAAATCCTGCTAACATGATAACAGATGGCTTATACTCTTTATATTATTATGACACTTATAATAGATATTTCTTTAATCTAGTAAGCCTATTAGTATTTTCCCTTATAATGATACTAATTTCTAATAAAGAACTAAGGAGGCAAAAATATGACAGTATTTAAGACTTTTTGGAAAATAGTTAATAAATATAAAGTAACAATTATCTTATACACTACTATACTAATTATATTTGCAGGTATCAATAATACTAATAATGATAATGTAACTAATTTTGTTGATAGCAAATCTAAAATTATAATTGTAAATAATGATGAAAATATTGGAATTACTAAAAACTTAACTAATTATATTGAAAAAAATAGTGAAGTAATAAAAGTTGCAAAAGATAAACTTGATGATGCTTTATTTTATCGTGATGCTAGTTACATAATATTTATACCTAACAATTATCGATCAGATATTTTAAATGGCAATAATCCCGAAATTAAAATAAAAAGTACTAATGACTTTGGCGGTACCCTTGCAAACTTAATGCTAGAAAGATACATAAAGATACAAAATTTATATTTAAAATCATCAAAAGATGAAGATAAAATAATCGAAAACATCAATAAAAGTTTAGAAACAAAAGCGAGTATAAATATTGTTAAAAAAGTAAATACCAGAGCAAACGAAAAACTAGCAACATATTTTAATTTTGCAAGCTATAGCATTATGGCAATTGTTATATTTATCATATGTTTAGTTCTAGCAAGTTTTCATGAAAAAAAAATAAACAAAAGAATAGTAATAAGCAGTATGAGTTATAAAAAACATAATAGTTTAATTCTTAAATCAAGTTTTATATATGCTTTTTTAGTATTTATTCTTTATATTATAATAGCATTAATTTTATTTAAAAGCAGTTTATTAAACATAAGAGGATTAATATATATTATAAATACATTTATATTTACTTTTATTACTTTAACTCTAGCTATTTTAATATCTAATTTAATCAATAATAAAAACGCATTATCAGGAATAGTAAACGTTATATCTTTATCATCTGCTTTCCTCTGTGGTGCATTTATTCCCACAAACTTCTTACCAAAATCAGTTCTAAAATTTGCCCACATTCTTCCATCATATTGGTATATAAATTCTAATAATTTACTAATTAATTTAGATACATTTACTATCTCATCTATTAAACCAATACTTATAAATATGTTTATCTTAGGAATCTTTGCTGTTGCTTTCATTATAATAAATAACTTAGTCGTTAAACATAAACAAAAAGCTTTTTAATAAAGCTTTTTTTGTATAAATAAATATATTAGTAGAATACTAAAAACAGGTGATTAAAATGCCAAATATTCATAGTAGTATTAACTTTGCTCTTGTAAACATCCCTGTTACAATAAATCCAATAATTAGAAATAATGATACTTCTTTCAATCAATTACATAAAAAATGTAATCAGCGAATTAATTACATCAAATACTGTCCAAAATGCAAAATAAAAATTAAAGAAGCAGATATTGTAAAAGGTTATGAATACGAAACTGATAAATATATTATTTTTGATAAAGATGAACTTCGTAAATTAAAACCAGAACAAGAAAAAGAAATTGAAATAATATCATTTATTCCTTTAAAAGATATTGATCCCATATACTTTGAAAAAAGCTATGATATAAATGCAGAAGGAAAAGGAAAAGCTTACTACTTATTTTGTGAAGCTTTAAAAAAAACCAAATTAGTTGCTCTTGCCAAAACTGTTATTGGCAGTAAATTTTATTATTGTATATTAAGATTTAATAATCAAAATATTATCTTAACAACTTTATACTTTGAAGAAGAAATTAATGAAATAAAAGATAATAATGATTATAAAATAAATGAAAAAGAGCTTAATTTAGCAATTGAATTAGTAGAATCTTTAAAAGGTAAATTTGAGCCAAATAAATATAAAGATGAATATCAAGAAAAAATTAAAGAAGCAATTGAAAATAAAATTGAGGGTAAAACTATTAAAGTTTCTAAAAAAAGTAATAAAAAACAAATAAGTGATTTAATGGAAGCTTTAGAAAAAAGTTTAAAGAAAAAATGAAAAATATCTGGAATGATAAAAATTGGACACCTATGCTATTAAAAGAAATAAAAAAACCATTTAATTCAAAAAACTATATTTATGAATTAAAATTTGATGGCATCAGAGCATTAATATTTGCAAATAGAAAAGGTATAAAAATTCAAAGCAGAAATAAATTAGACATAACTCATCTATTCCCAGAACTACAAGAAATCAAAAAAATTGTTCAAAAAAACACTATTTTTGATGGTGAAATTGTCTCTTTTGAAAACCAAAAACCATCTTTTAATAAAATTCAAGAAAGAATGCATTTAAAAGATAAAAATAAAATTAAAAACTATGCCCAGACTAATCCTGTTATTTTTATTGTATTTGATATTCTTTATGACAACAAAGAAATTACATCTTACTCCTTAAGCCAAAGGAAAAAAATACTAGATAAATATCCAGATAATGAAATATTTGTTAAAACCAAAATGTATGACAATGGCATAAATTTATTTAAAAATGTTCAAAAATTAAAATTAGAAGGTATTGTTGCCAAAAATAAAAATAGTACTTATCACATTAATAAAAGAACTGATGATTTTATCAAAATAAAAAATACTCAAAGAGATACTTTCTTAATTGGAGGTTATGAATACAAAAAAAATAATATTATATCTCTATCTCTAGGTGAACTAAAAAATAAAAAATTATATTTTGTTGGAAAAATAAGCATAAGTCCTAAAAATAAATTATACGAAAAAATTTTAAATCAAAAAATAACTAAAAATTACTTTTGTGAATTTAAAGAAAATATAAATTTTATAAATCCAACTATAAAATGCGAAATAAAATATTTAGAAAGAACTAAAAATAATCATTTAAGACACCCTAAATTTTATAATTAGAAAGGATAGATATGAACAATTTAAAAAAGTATAATGAAAAAAGAAATTTTAATAAAACAAATGAACCAACTGGAATAGTATCTAAAAAAAAGAATACAAAATTAAAATATATTATCCAACATCATATTGCTCGTAAAGATCATTATGATTTAAGATTAGAATATAAAGGAGTATTTATAAGTTTTGCTGTCCCCAAAGGTCCATCATTTAGCCCAAAAGATAAAAGGCTTGCTATAAAAGTCGAAGATCATCCTTTAAGTTATGGTAATTTTGAAGGTACTATTCCCAAAGGAGAATATGGTGCAGGTACTGTAATGCTTTTTGATAAAGGATTTTGGGAGCCAACATCTAAAGTTGATTTTGAAAAAGGCCCCATCAAATTTACTATAAATGGAAAAAGACTTAAAGGTGCTTGGTCTTTAATTAAATATAAAGAAAATAATTGGTTGTTAATAAAAGAAAAAGATAAATATATAAACTCTAACAATATCAAAAACTACACAACTAGCATTAAAACAGACAGAACTATGGAAGAAATAGCCCAAAACACTCAAAAAATCAACTTAACAAGTCCTGATAAAATAATATTTGAAAAAGAAAAAATTACTAAAAAAGATATATTTAATTATTATAATTTAGTAAAAGATAAAATGATGCCATATTTAGAAAATCGACTTATTAGTACTATTAGATGTCCAAACAAAATATCTGAAAGTTTTTTTATGAAACATTTAAATACTAATAGTAAAAACATTGGAAAAAAGAAAATAAAAAATGAAAATTATTACTACATTAAAAATGAAAATGGCATTTTAGAAGAAGTTCAAATGAATAGTTATGAATTTCATATTTGGGGAAGTTCAACAAATAATATTAAAAAACCAAATATTTTAGTATTTGACCTAGATCCCGATGAAAAACTACCTATTAAAAAAGTTAGAGAAGGAGTAAAAAATTTAAAAAAAATTTTGGATAATCTTAAACTAAAATCATATCTTAAAACAAGTGGAGGAAAAGGCTATCACATTTATATTCCCCTCAAAACTACATCTTGGAAAAAACTTGATAAAATTGCCAAAAATATTGCAAATTTACTTATCGAAACCTACCCTAACAAATATACTACTAATATGAGAAAAGATATGAGAAAAAATAAAATATTTATTGATTATTTTCGTAATAGAGAAGGAGCTACCAGTTGTTGTCCATATTCACTCAGATTAAAAAAAAATGCCCCCATCTCTTGTCCAATATATTGGAAAGAATTAGATACAATAAAACCAAACTCAATAACTATTAAAAATATTAAAGAAAGACTAAAAAAAAGAGATCCTTGGAAAGATTTCTTTAATACTTAAAAAAGAATAATATTACATTGCTTTTTTATTTTCTTGATCATTTAATAAACATCTATTCATATAATCTTGATAGTTTCTAGCAACAATACCAAATTTAAATGGATCATAAATATCTAAAAAATTAGAGAAATAATTTTTCATAATATTTCTTAAATCACCAAATAATTCAAAATTGCTTGACATAAAAACATATATATCATTAATATTAGCAATTCTTCTTTTTTCATCATCAGGTAATTGAGAAAGCCATTCATCAAAATTTAATCCTCTTGTTTTAAGAGCAATTAAAACTGTTTCAATAGTATTTAATATAGATGTAGCATTATTTTCACTTACATAATTTTCATATTCTATTATTTGACGCATAACATTTTTCCTTTCTAAAAAATTTGTACAGCAATTTAAAATTCTACTATAGATTTCTCCAAAAGTCAATTTTATATGTCTTTAATTCTAAATTTCTTGTTTAAATAAATAGTTACACATGATATAATATGAAAATAATAAAAAAAAAGAATACTTAATCTAAATATTTATTAATTAAAGCTATTCCTAAAATTAAATATGCTATAGAAAAACTAAATCCAGCAACAACATCACTAGTAAAATGAACCCCCAAATATATCCTACTAATGCCAATAAGAACAATTATTAAACTCAAAATTACCATCATAATATATTTTATATACTTATTTTTTACATAATGCCATATTAAATATATTAAAAGGCCATAAAATGCCATACTAACCATAGAATGACCTGATGGAAAACTAAAGCCTTTTTCATAAATAATATTATGAATCGAAGGTCGTATCCTATGAAAAAAAATTTTAAAACTTTGATTTAGCAAAGTAACAAAAATCAAATTCAACACTACAATAACCTTCAATTTTTTCTTTTTTAATACTAGAATCAATATAACTGATATTAATATTAAACATTTAGTACTGCCAAGTTCTGTTATTAATTTAAAAAAATTTGTAAATCTTTCTCCAAAATTAATAATATAATTATAACCAAACACATCTAACTTAAAATCTCTATTTTTAAAAACACTAAAAGCAAGTATTATAAATATTCCCAAACATAAAGTAAAAACTACCCATTTAAAATACTTCTTATACATAAATTATCTCCTCTTTAGGCAACTATATTTCACTCAAAAAATTTTTAATAATATTATTAAACTCTATAATTTCATCTTTAGTATACCAAATTGAATAAAATTTATTTCTATTAATTTCATCAAAAAATAATTTTTGTTCAACTATTTGATTACTTTTAAACTCAAAAATTAAATAATTTTTAATAAAAGTAATCTTTTTATCAATACTATTTCTTATAAAATTATCTATTTCTTTAGATAGCATTTTTAATTCATTTAAAGAAATTATTTCTTTATCTATATTAATTGTAAAATCATTATTTTTTACATCCATCAAAACTTTAATCCAATAATCAGTAGCTTTAATACCTAACTTAGAATCAGTAACTTCATATTTAATACTTAAAGTCGTATCATTATTTTTTAACTTCATTTTACTCCAGCACTCCTGTTTATACTACATACTAGTATTATTTATATACTCTTCTAAACATAAATTATTATCTTTTATATATTTAGCAATGTCAGTATCTTTTATATATCGTAAATGCCAAGGTTCATGATTATATCCAGTAATATCTTCTTTACCTTTTGGGTATCTTACTATAAATCCAAACTTATAAGCATTATCTTTTACTAAATCACAAACTGGATGATTTTCAAATTGTTGATCAACTAAAAATTTACCATTTTCATATAACACAAAATCTACAGCAAGACCTGTTTGATGCTCAGAATAGCCTGGTACTGCTACATATTTTTTAGTATGTTCAAGTCCTTTATCCCTTAAAACTTCATCCCAAACTTTTTGTTGATAACTGCTGCTACGATATCCACTTTCAACATCAATAGTATATCCTTTAGAAGCCACAAAATCTTTCAACTTTAAAAATGCAGCATAAGTTTCTTCTTCTAAAGTTCGATCCTCAGCATATTTAGAATCAACTTCTATTTTCTTATAGCTATCTTCATCCTTCATAGGATTATTTTTATTTACCAAAATCATATATTTTTTATCCATATTTTTATCCATAACCATACTCCTACTTATATTATATTATAAATTTAACTTATTATAAACCTTATTTAAACTTTATTAACAAATAGTGTATCACAAAATATAATACAAAAACTGTAATAAAAATTGTTTACTTTTTATTTTTCATAACTTCTATCTAAAAAGAATATTTCATACCACTTAATAAAACAATATACACACCACACTTTTCTATAATTATCTTTCTTTCTATCTTTATGTTTATCAAGTAAATTAATTACATATTCTTGATTAAAAAATTCTCCCACAAAATCTTGAGAAATAGTATCTTTAACTTCATTATAAAAATCTTCTTCTCTTAACCATTCACGAAGAGGCACTGGAAACCCTAATTTTTTCTTCTTATAAGATTCATTAGGAATTACTCTTTTGGCCGCCTCCCGCAAAGCCACTTTAGTATTATTTTTAGTTACTTTATATTCTTCCTTCAAAGAAGAAGCAACTAAAAAAACTTCTTTATCTATAAAAGGAACTCTACCTTCAATAGAATTTGCCATTGTCATTCTATCAGCTTTTTGTAATATATCTTTAATAAGCCAGAAATTAATATCAATAGCTTGTCTTTTAATTAAATTATCTTTATCCTTAAACTCATCATAAATTGACTTAGTAATTTCTTTATTCTTTATACAATCTTTATAAGCTAAAACTTTTTTTCTTTCTTTTTCACTAAATATCTTATTAATGCCTACATAATCATCTTCAAGTTTTAATCCGCGTCTTACCAAAAAATTTCTTCCCCTAAACTCTGGAAACAAACTACATATCCTTGAGACAATATTTCTTAAAAAATAAGGTATTTTATAATAAAACTTTAAATCAACTTCTTCTCGGTATGAATTATAACCACCAAAAAATTCATCAGCTCCTTCACCAGATAAAACAACCTTAACATCACGACTTGCCAATTTAGCAACAAAATAAAGAGCAATTGCCGCAGGATCACTAGAAGGTTCATCCATATGATATAAAATTTTAGGAATTATATTTTTATACTCTTCTTTACTAATTATTTTACTTTTATTAGTTATATCAAGTTTTTCTGCTAAATCTTTAGCATAATTTATTTCATTATATTTTTGATTATCATATCCAACAGTATATGTTTTATCAGGTTTTGCCAAACTTACTAAATAAGAAGAATCTATCCCACTTGACAAAAATGATCCAACTTCAACATCACTAAGTAAATGGTGATTAACAGAATCTCTCATTATTCTATCAATTTCTGAAACTGCCTCATCAAAACTATTATCTTTTTCCTTAAACTCCAGTTTATAAAATTTATCTATTTTTATCTTTCCATCTTTATAAATAAGAGAAGATCCTGGTTCTAATCTATAAACTCCTTTAAAAAATGTTTCGTTTGTTGGAGTAAAACTAAAAGACAAATAAGGTCCTATTAAATCTTTATTCAACCTTCTTTCAAAATCTGGATGTTCTAAAAATGATTTAATTTCAGAAGCAAACATAAATGTTTTATTATTTTGATAATAATAAAAAGGTTTAATTCCAAAATTATCTCTTGCACAAAATAAAGTTTTATGCCTCTTATCCCATATTGCAAAAGCAAACATACCACGTAATTTTTTAGGAAGCATACTTCCCCATTTTTCATATCCATGCAAAATAACTTCAGTATCACAATTAGTTTTAAACTTATAGCCAGCTTTTTTAAGTTCACTGGTAAGTTCTATATAATTATATATTTCTCCATTAAATACTATAACAATATTTTTATCATCATTATACATAGGCTGTGCTCCATTTGATAAATCAATTATAGAAAGTCTTCTATGTCCAAGTGCCACATCTCCATCAGTATAATATCCTTCAGCATCAGGTCCTCTATGTATAATCCTATCCGCCATTTTTTTTATAATCTTTTTTTTACTTTTATCTTTATTCACAAATCCAACAATTCCACACATAATTATCCCTCCTCAAATATTTTTTTATATAAATCATTAGCAGTAATAATTTTACTAATTAAAAAATCATTGACTATTTTCTCATTTACATTATCTACATAATTATTATCCATAAAATTCTCTTCCTTTGGAACAAAACCAGAAGAAGTAAAATAAGTTCCTTGATCACTAACCCAACTTCTATCTGAAAATCTAGCAATACCTTCATTATTGCTAAAAATATCTTTACCAATTAATAATCTTGAATCATAATCTATTCCAAATAGATTAAGAATAGTAGGTAAAACATCAACTTGACTAGCAACTTTATCTATTTCTATATGTTCATTATTATTATTCCAAATAATTAAATTACTATGATTAACTTCAACTATTTCGTCTTTTTTATAACTAGATATTTCATTAATTTCATCAAGAGTTAAAGTATATGGATAATGATCTCCAGTTAAAACAATAACAGTATCATCTAAAATTCCAGCATCATCAAGTTTAGAAATTAAATCAGAAATTGCGTACTCTAGTTCCATTTGAGTAGAAAGATAAGCCTTAACAGAATCGGAATAACTAAGATTATTAACTACCTCTTGATTTTTTAAAGCTATAGAGTTCCCTCCATCAAAATTATATGGAGCATGACCACTTACTGTAATATAATAAGTTAAAAAAGGGCTATCACTTTTATAATCATCAAAACTAGCATTAATTAAATCTACATCACTTGGAAGCCATTTACAAGATATATTTTTTTCAAGTCCATTTTCACAAGCCTTGTAATTATAAAATCCCAAAGAAGGCATAGTTTTATCTCTTCCATAATATCTATATGACCAATTGTGAAAACTACGAGATTTATAATCTTTAAAACTATTTCCTAAAGAATAAGGAAAATATAAGTTGTTACGCCTCCAATAGCCCAAGATTTCCTGACTAGGTATTAAACTAGTCATTGCCTGAAACTCTCCACCAGTAGTACTTAAAAATACAGGACTATAATAATTTTTAAAATCAAAACCTTCATGAATCATTTTATATAAAGTAGGAGTTCTATCTTTATCAACTGCAATTTCATTAAAACCTTCTGCTAAAATAAATATTAAATTTTTTCCTTTATACATACCAGTATAATCATTTTTATTTGTAACTTCTTTATTTTTTAAATACTCAAAAGCATTTTTAACTTCTCCATCACTTGAATTAATAAGTTTATCAAAATCAATATCTATTTTATTATATGAAACTTTATCTTCTAAATTAAGAAGTTCATTTTCTTTTTTATTTATTAACACTTCTTCAAAACCAAATATAAATCTTTTAATATCTAGTCTTTCTGTAGTAAAAATACCTAAAGTATTAAAAGATGCTGTAGCAGAATCTAAATTATAGTATAAGTTATAAGCTGAATAAAGATCTTTTTTATCTAAATTTAAAGATAATATTGACATTATATAGATTATAATAGCAATACAAATATTAATACTAAATTTTTTTAAATATATTTTTTCATAATCAAATTTATCTACATTAATTATATATATAATAAATGGAATTAATAAAATTAAAAATTCTACTATCTTCGTAACAACTAAATGAACTCCTATTCCTACAAAATCCATCGCTTGACTTGCAAGTTCTAAAGTACTAATAGAAAAAGGTACTGAAAATAAAGAATAATACATATAATTAAATATATAAAAAGCTGTAATTAAAATAACAATTATAATTGTAATTACTTTATTAATTTTAGAATTAAATAATTTACTTAATACATTTACTACAATAGATAATGGTATTATAAATAAAATAATAAAAATCAATCTATAATCTATTAATTGATTATACATTAAAATCTTACATACTATTTCTAAATACAAAAAAAGTAGCAAATATAGAGTTAATGTTTGATGATTTTTTTTCATATAAATACTCCTCTGCTACTTATTATAACACTTTATATCAAAGAAAGGCCTACTTTTTCTCTATCTTTATCAATTTTATCTACATAAACAGTTACTATATCTCCGACATGAATAACATCAAGGGGATTATTAACAAATTCTTTACTTAATTTAGAAATATGAATAAGTCCATCATCATGAAGGCCAATATCAACAAATGCCCCAAAAGATACCACATTTCTAACAGTACCAGTAAGTTCCATTCCTACTTCTAAATCATCTATTGTAAGAATATCACTTTTAAGAATAACATCAGGAAGATCATCTCTTGGATCAAGGCCTGGTGTTAAAAGCTCACTAACTATATCATTAAGTAAAAAGAAATTAATATTTAAAATCCCCACTAAATCTTGTAAATTAATACTTTTTAATTTATCTTTAAATTCTTGCTTTTCAATATCATTAATATCAAGATTTAAATAATTCAAAAGTTTATAAGTATCATCATAGCTTTCTGGATGAATTTTTGTCTTATCAAGTTTATTATCCCCATCATTAATTCTTAAAAATCCAATACATTGCTCATAAATCTTCTCACTTATACCTTTCAAATTTTTAATATCTACTCTATTTTTAAAAGATTTATGTCTTTTAAATTCCATAATACTATTAATGCATCTTTTATTTAAACCAGAAATATAATTTAAAATACTCTCACTTGCAGTATTTATATTAACACCTACTTCATTAACTATTTTAGATACTGTAAAATCAAGAGATTCTTTTAAATTATTTTGATTAACATCATATTGATATTCCCCAACGCCAATCGACTTAGGCTCAATTTTAACAAGTTCTGATAAAGGATCTTGAATACGTCTTCCAATAGATATAGCGCTTCTTTTTTCTACAGTTAAATCAGGAAATTCATCTTTAGCAATCTTACTAGCTGAATAAACACTAGCCCCTGCTTCACTAACAATATTATATTTAACATCTAAACCTTTAATTGCACTAGCTACAAACGCTTCACTTTCACGAGAAGCTGTACCATTACCAATTGCAATAATATTAACATTGTATTTTTCAATCAAGCTTCTAAGTATTTTAGTAGCGGTGGCTTTTTTATTATAGGGTTCATGAGGATATATAACTCCAATTTCTAAAACCTCACCATAAGGATTTAATACAGCTAGTTTACATCCAGTTCTAAACGCTGGGTCAAATCCAATAACGGTTTTATTCTTGATCGGTTTAGTAAGCAATAACTTTTCCAAATTATCCTTAAATGTTTTTATCGCAACATCACTTGCTTTATCACTTAATTCACTTCTAATTTCTCTTTCAATACTAGGTAAAATTAGTCTTTTTAAGGCATCTTTAATAGCATCCTTTACTATTGGATAAACAAATGAATTACTATTCTTAATAATATACTTTTCTGAATTTACATTAATAACATCTTTATCATATTTAAAGCTAACTGTTAATATTTTTTCTTTCTCACCTCTATTTATTGCCAAAACTCTATAATGTTTAATATATTTAATCCTATCTTTAAAATCATAATACATCTCATAAGTTTTACTCTTATCTACTGCATCTTTTTTTAATTTAGTAACTATTTCTCCTGTATTATAAATAAAATTTCTTATACTCTTTCTAAGACTAGGTTTATCACTAATCCATTCACTTATTATATAAGAAGCCCCTTCTATAGCTTTAGAAACACTCATATTATAAGAACTAGCCAAACTATTAATATCACCATTAGTAGGAAAAGCCATAATCTTCTTAGCAAGTGGTTCTAAACCCATTTTAATAGCTTCTGTAGCTTTAGTTTTTTTCTTTTCTTTGAATGGTCTATACAAATCTTCTACATCAATTAACTTAGTACAAGAATTTATACTTGCTAAAAGTTCATCTGTTAATAAATCCTTTTCTTTAATAAGCCTTATAACATCTTCTTTTCTTTTTTCTAAATTACATAAATATTTATATTCATCACTAATAATACTAATTGCCTCTTCATTAAGTCCACCAGTCATTTCTTTACGATATCTAGCTATAAAAGGAATAGTACAATCTTCACTTAATAATTTAAGTACCGCTTCAACTTGTTTTTTATCTATATTTAATTTATTAGCCAGTGAAAGTTTTATATCCATATTTACCTCCAAAAAATAAGATATAGATTTATCTATATCTATTTAACTTCCTCTATATATAATTTACCACTAGCACTATTTCCCATATCACTTGCTTGATCAACATCAGTATTTTTATATGTTATTACAACTGTATAATCTTTACTTTCTTTAGCATTTATAGTCAAAGAATCACTTATAGCAGATGTAGATGTAGGAAAAGGTACAGTCTTAATTAAACTCTCTCCTTCATACAAAGAAAGTTCTATATCATTACTATTAAAATTATTAGAAACCTCTTGCATTACAACTTTAAAATTTAAAACTCCATCTCCTGTGTTTGATACAGTAAACTCTTTATTAAAAGTATCACCAGGAATCATATCAGATATATTTAATAAAGCTCCATCTTTAAACTCAGCATCCAAATTAGCAGATTTAACAACAGTATTTGTTTTATCATCACCACTTGTATTAACTGTATAAGTAAAGAAAGCGTAACTTACTCCCGCAATAGCAATTATAAAGGCTATAACACCTATAAATGTAATTATTAATGTTTTCTTTTGATTTTCCATAAAACCACCTATCTTCTTATACAATAATTATCTACTAAATTAAGAACTTTGTCAACTTTCTATTTAAAAAATTTACTAAATATTTATTATTTAAATAAAGGTTTACAAAAAACGACAAAATATTATCTTTTAAAGTATTAATATAATAAACATTTCCAAAGAAAGAGATGAATTTTAAATGAACTATTATGAAGAAGTAGAAAACCTAATTAAAAGAAATGAAGTAAATAAAAGAGCCAGAATTCTTGAAGAAAACTTTGATATTGTAAAAACTTACTGGAATATAGGTAGGCTTTTAGTAGAAGCTCAAGGTGGAGAAGCAAGAGCAAAGTATGGAAATGGTTTGATTAAAGAATGGTCAGAAAAATTCACAAAAAAATATGGCTCGAATTATAGTTATGCTAATATGGCTAGATTCAAGCAATTTTATTTACTATTTCCAATTCTCGCTCCACTGGAGCGACTATCTTGGAGTCATATAAAAATAATATTACCCATAAAAGATGAAAATAAACGTAATTATTATATTAATTTTTGTAAATTAAGAAACTTATCTAAAAGAGATTTAATTAAAGAAATAAAAAATAATGCCTATGAAAGACTTATAGACAAACCAGAAAAAATTGAAATAATAGGATATAAAG